>JADZDV010000087.1 GCA_020850915.1 Chloroflexota bacterium
CGTCGACGGCGCTCGATCGGATCGATCGCCACAACCTCAGCGCCTGCCCGCCGCAGGAGCTGGGCCACGAGCTGTCCGACAGTTCCCAGTCCGAACAGCGCGACGACCTCGCCAAGTCGCGGTGCCGCGTCCAGCACCACCGTCAGCGCAGTGGTGAGGTTCGCCATGAACACACCCAGCTCGGGATCGAGGTCGCTGGGCAGCGGCGTGACCAGCGAGACCGGCGCAACGTACAGATCCTGGTGCGGGTGGAGACAGAAGACGAGGTCGCCAACCTGGAACGCCTCTCCCTCGGTGCCACGCGCCTCGACGCGGCCCACGCTCGCGTAGCCGTACTTGATCGGGAAGCCAAAGCCGCCCCTGAGCGTCGGCAGGTCGAGCGCGAGTCCCCGGTCAACCTGGCCGCGGTAGACCAGCAGCTCCGTGCCGTGGCTGACGCCCGACCGCAGCGCCCGGACCAGGACTTCCCCCGGCCCCGGTTCGCGGAGCGGCTCGTGGCGGAACGCGACACGACGCGGCGCCTCGAACCAGAGCGCCGTGCAAGCCAGCGACCGCAGCCCGCTCAACGCGACCGGCGCGCGAGTCCAGGCAACCAGACAGGAGCTGCCACACTCGTGGCGATGGCAGGTCTCGACTTCGCCGGCGTTCGACACGCTTCCATGGTGTGACTGTACGCCGGAGGCGCAGCCTGAACAAGGTTGCTACTGTGCCATCATTCTTACGCAGTTCTAACGTGCCTCTGATCTGATTCCAACGACCTGCCAGCTAGCATCCTCGCGAAGGGCGACAACGCCGTTGCAGGCGGGCGCCCGTGGCAAGCGGAACGAAGGAGGCGCTATGACGTCCTTGCGGCCGCTGGGGAATCGGATCGTCGTTGAAGCCAAGGCTCACGAAGAGATGACCCGCAGCGGCATCTACCTCCCGGACACCAGCCGGGAGAAGCCCCAGGAGGGCACGGTCGTGGCAGTGGGTCCCGGCCGCCGTCTGGACAACGGCAAGCTGGCACCGGTGGAAGTTGAAGTTGGCCAGCGTGTCCTCTATGCGAAGTGGGCTGGCACCGAGGTCAAGATCGACGACAAAGAGGTCTTGATCTTCAACGATACGGACGTCCTGGCCGTCATCACTGACAACAACAAGTAGGAGGACTCGAGCGCCTTATGACTGCCAAGCAGATCGCATTCGAGCAGACCGCTCATCCCAAGCTGCGCCAGGGCGTGGACGCGCTGGCCAACGCCGTGAAGGTCACCCTTGGCCCGCGCGGCCGGAACGTCGCCATCGACAAGAAGTGGGGCGCTCCAAGCGTCACCCATGACGGCGTGACCGTTGCCAAAGAGATCGAGCTTCCCGACCCGTTCGAGAACATGGGCGTCCAGTTAGTGAAACAGGCCGCCACCAAGACGAACGACGTCGCTGGTGACGGCACTACCACCTCGGTGGTGCTGGCCCAGGCGATGATCAACGAGGGCCTGCGCAACCTCGCGGCCGGCGCCAACCCGATGGCGATCCGCCGCGGGATCGAGGCGGCGACGGCGGCCGTCGCCGCCGAGCTGCGCCGCATGGCGAAACCCGTTGAGGGGCGAGCCGATTACGAGCACGTCGCGACCGTCTCGGCCTCCGATCCGGAAATCGGCGCCATGCTGGCCGAGGCGATGGACAAAGTCGGCAAGGACGGCGTCATCACGATCGAAGAGGGCAAGGGCCTGCGGACCGAGATCGAGTACACCGAGGGCATGCAGTTCGATCGCGGGTACATCTCGCCCTATTTCATCACCAACCCGGACCGCATGGAGGCCGTCGTCGAGGAGCCGGCCCTGCTGATCACCGACAAGAAGGTCTCGGCGGTCTCGGACCTGCTCCCTCTGCTGGAGCGCCTGCTCCAGAACGGCCAGCGTGACCTCGTGATCATCGCCGAGGACATCGACGGCGAGGCGCTGGGCACCCTCGTGGTCAACAAGCTCCGCGGCACGCTGAACGTGCTGGGGGTCAAGGCTCCTGGCTTCGGCGACCGCCGCAAGGAGATGCTCCGCGACATGGCCACCCTCTGCGGATGCGAGGTCATCAGCGAGGAAGTGGGCCGCAAGCTGGAGAACACCACGCCGCAGGATCTGGGCCACGCGCGACGGATCGTCGCGACGAAGGATGAGACGACGATCGTCGAGGGTCGTGGCGACCCCGCGCTCGTGCAGGCTCGCATCGGCCAGATCCGCGCCCAGATCGAGGAGACCACCTCGGACTACGACCGCGAGAAACTCCAGGAGCGGCTCGCTAAGCTGGCTGGCGGCGTGGCCGTCATCAAGGTTGGCGCCCCGACTGAAGTGGACATGAAGGAGCGGAAGGCGCGCGTGGACGACGCGCAGCACGCGGTGAAGGCGGCGGCTGAGGAGGGCATCCTCCCGGGCGGTGGCGTCTCTCTGATCGCCGCCGTCAAGGTGCTCGACTCGATGAAGCGAGATGACCCGGATGAGCAGGTCGGCGTCAATATCGTACGCCGGTCTGCCGACGAGCCGCTTCGCCAGCTCGCCTTCAATGCAGGCCTCGAAGGCTCGGTGGTGATCGAGGAGCTCCGCCATCGCTGGGCTTCCGGTTCCCCATCCTCCTTCGGCTTCGACGTGCTCGCAGAGGAGTACTGCGACCTGCTGGAGCGTGGGATCATCGACCCGGCGAAGGTGACCCGCTCCGCGCTCGAGAACGCCGGGTCGGTGGCTGCAATGGTGCTCACCACCGACGCGATGGTCACCGAGGTCCCGCAGAAGGCCCCGCCTCCGATGCCCGGTGGCGCGCCCGGTATGGGCGGCATGGGCGACTTCTAGCGCTCACCGCGACAGTCTGCGCGAAGCCCCCACGATACTCGTGGGGGCTTCGTCGTCCCGCCTCGTACGCTGCCAGTTACGGACTGAGGGGCTCCCAGGGCTAGCCGCGCTCGCGTTCAAAGGCGATCCGACGAAAGTCGGTCTTCCCGGGGAACAGCAGACTCGGCGCCGGGGCGGTCTCGACGAACAGCTTATCGCCCTCGACCCGGAACCTGCGTCGCTGTTCGGTGCCGTTCCAGATCTCGTTCCACGAGTGTTCGACCGTGGTGATGAACTCATCACCTTCGACGCGATAACGCCCAGTGTAGGCGAGCATCGAACGGTGCAACGCGGCGCGGGACGCATCGTCCTCGCCAGGCGTGCGCCCTTCCGCGACGGTGAGTGCCATGGCCCGGCCTTCGCGGGTGATGATGAGGAACCCCTTCGGTTCCCGGCCAAAGAGCTCTCGCGGCTGGCCATCGACCATGACCTGCCACGACAGGAGCCTCCAGTTACCGATCAGGGCATCGGCGCCCGTGGCGCTCTGCATCCGCGGCCTCCAAGAGAACGATTGGTTCGAGTTCTCGATACCGAGTATAGACGGCGTGCCCCAGCCGAGGCGCCAGGTCGGCCGACTCAGCGGCGATGAACGCGTCGAGACGAAACCGCGGGAGATCTGCAACGGCCGGCCTGGCACGCGGATTGCTGCTCTGCGAGAACGTCCTGCATACCACAGGGGGAGGGCTCCCGAGCGGGGCTGTAACGTGCTGAGAACGCGTACGTCGACGATGGACCAGAGTGGGTCGACCTGCCCACCCCACCACTGGCTCATCCATCCAGACCCCGATCGTCGACACCAGGACACCTGGAGCTGCTGCCGTTGCAGCACAGCCCGGACAGTCAATCGAGGACCCGATCCCGTCCTCCGCGCCTCTCGGGCATCAACCTGGTCGACCGAGGACTTGATCGTCTCGGGTTACCTCGACGCCGAGCCGGATCTCCCACCGGCCTGAGCGCGGCGTCGCGGATCACCGGCCTCGGCGCTTGCTCGAGGCGGCGGACGATTCGCGGGGCTGTCAGTCCGTCGCGGTCGTCGCAGCAGCCAGCCGGCCGCAAGGCCAGCGAGTCCGGCCGCGAACACGGCTGTGGCGCTCCGACGCGGGTCATCTCCCGTCGAAGGCAGACGGCTGGGGGATCGCGGCACCTGGGCGGGCGCCTGAGCGGGCGCGGGACGAGGCGTTGGCCGCGTCGCCGTCTCGGGCGGCTGGATCTGGATCGGCTGGTCGAAGTCGGTGAAGCCGATGGAGTAGCTCAGGTGGACCGATGTCGGGAATCCGGCTCCCAGCGCTCGGCTGGCGTCAGGCGTAAGATCCAGGCGGACTGCTATCTGATGAACGTAGCGGTCTTCCACGCCAATCCACAGGTCAACGCCGAGCGCAATCCCCGACAGCGGTTCGAGCTGCCGGGGGGTGACCGACTCGGGCGGCGCGAGCAGCGCGACGAGCCTGGCGACGTCGATGTCGCCCTGATAGCGGCGCACCGGCAAGCCCCGCAACTGGCCAGTCTCCACCAGGCGGAAGCCTCGCACAACCTGAAGGAGGTGGTCGGCGACGCCAGGCGGCAACACCGTCGGCGAGGCGGCAGAGACGCCCGGAACAGGCCCCAACACAGGTGAGACTCCGGCGGACTGTTGCCAGACGCCAGTGGGGTCGGAGCGAGCCCAGGCGTCGGATCCAATGACGATCAGGTCGAGGTGTTGGCGGCCGACGTCGACGCCCATCTGGATACGATCGGGCTGGACGTAAGCGCCGCCGCCGTGGAAGAGGGTCATCTGGTCGTCCACCACCACGCTGGCATCCAGGATGAACCGCGCAGAGGAGAACTGTCGCACTTCTCCAACATCGCGCGGATCGATCGGTTGCATCAGGGGCGCCGCTGGCACGATGGACGCCCAGAGCCACAGAACGCTGCTCAGAAATAGGGAGGGCTGCATGACCACCTCCGTCGCCCTGCGCACGCCGGGGCGATGGCCCCGGCATCGGACCTAGCCTAATCGGTCGGGTGGTCTCGCGCAAGCACCGCGAGGCGCGACGAGGCGTCGGGCGAGTTTGCGCGAGATGGACGGGCTGAGACGCCGCTCGATCGGCGCGACCCGAGCAGGAGCAGGAGATTCAGGCCTGCGCAGACCAGTCCATAGAGCGAGATGGCGTGGCCCGTACCGATGGCCGTCGCGGCGGCGCCAGCCGGGAAGCTCCCGATCGGCGTGAGGCCGAGCGTCAGGGTGTAGATCGCCATCGCTCGTCCGGCCAGTTGGTCCGGCACCAGCTCGCCAAGCGACGTTACGCCGACCGAGAACGCTAGCGAGCTGCAGACACCCGCGAGCACCAGGAGGAGGAGCGTCAGCGGAATGGAGCGACTCTGTCCGATCCCAACCAGCGTCAGGCCAAGCACGACACCCCCGACCAGCAAGGTGAGCGACTTGCGTCGTACAGCCGTGCGCCGAGCAATCACGACCGCGGTCATGATCGCCCCGCCGCCGAGTCCCGCGCTCAGGGCGCCAAGCCCCTCAGGGCCCACGTTGAGCACGTCCCGCGCCAGCGCCGGCAGAAGCTGGATGATGGCAGCGCCAAAGAAATTGGAGATGGCAATGGCGCCAAACACCAGCCGGAGCTCCGGATGGTGAAGTGAGTACGTGACACCCTCGAGCAGCTCTCCAACACGCAAGGTGAAGCGCGTTCGCGGTCGGTCCGAACGGTGCGTGATGCCGGTCAGCAGGTAGAGCGACCAGAGGTTGGCAACCAGGCAGAGGGCCATCGCATGGGGTGCACCGATCGTTCCCAGCAAGATGCCGGCGAGCAGAGGGCCGACGACGCGCGTTGTGTTGAGCAGCAGGCCATGCAGCGCGGTGGCGTTCTGCATGAGCCGCTTGCCGACGATCTCGAAGGTCCAGGCCTGGCGAGCAGGCATATTGAGGCTGAAGAGCACGCCCATGCAAGTGGCGCCAATCAGCAGGTGCCAGACCGTCAGGCGATCGAGGAGGAGCAGCGCCAGCGCTCCGCCGTTCACGGTCACCATGGCGATCTGTGTGACATACATCAGGCGCCGCCGATCGAAAGCATCCGCCAGGGCGCCGCAGACCGGCGCCGAGAGCATCATGGCCACGCCGTTGAGGAGTCCGCCAAGGCCCAGCCAGAACGGCGATCCGCCCAGCGCAAGCAGCAGCCAGTTGAAGACGAGCTGCTGGGTCCAGATAGAGACCTGGGACCCGAGATTGCCGAGAAAGAGACGCTGGAAGTCTGGCAGGCTGAACGACGCGAACGTCGAGCCCGCGAGGCCGTTCAGGAGCCATTGTCGTGCAATGAACAGGCGCATGGAACGAATCTCAGTATACTCACGCTCCCGGACCGCCGCCCGGCAGGGGCGGTCGCGTTCAGCGCAGGCGCGTGGAGGAAAGATGGACCTTGGGCTGGGCGGCAAGGCAGCGGTGATCACCGGCGGCAGCCAGGGTATCGGCTACGCGGCGGCGCGAGTGCTGGCTCGCGAGGGCGCGCGGGTCCTGATCGCGGCGCGTCAGGCAGAGCGCCTGGAGCGGGCCGCGATGGACCTGGCAGAAGAGACCGGCGGCCAGGTGGTCGCCTTCCGGGCAGACGTGACCCATCCGGAAGACGTAGCAGACATGATCCAGGCCGCCATCGAGCGCTTTGGCAAGCTCGACGCCTTCGTCAGCAACGCTGGCGCCTCCCTGGCACGTCCGTTCACGGAAGTCACCGACGAACAGTGGCAGAGTGACCTCGAGCTGAAGCTCCTGGCAAATATCCGTGGCGCACGGCTGGCCATCCCCCACCTGAAAGCGGCCGGCGGTGGCAGCATCGTCAGCGTGCTGTCCGTCATGGGCAAGACGCCAGCCGCCGGCTCGACGCCGACCTCTGTCAGCCGAGCCGCCGGGATTGCACTCATGAAGGTACTCTCGAAAGAGCTGGCGCCGGACAACATCCGGGTGAACTCGGTCAACATCGGCCTCATCAAGAGCGGCCAGCACGAGAGGCGGTGGATCGCCGCCGGCAGGTCTCAGTCGATCGACGACTACTACGCCCAGATGGCCGAGCATCGGAGCGTGCCGTTGAAGCGAATCGGCGAGGCTGAAGAGGCGGCCGACCTCATTGCGTTCCTCTGCTCCGAGCGGGCGAAGTACATCACGGGCGCGGCCATCAACATGGACGGTGGCCTCTCTCCCGCCGTGTAGCGCGACCGCGCGGGGTCGTGGAGTGCGCGGGGGAGGCGTCTTCTAGAGAAGCCTCGGTATTCCTGTCTGACGTAGAAGACGCGCAAAGCCCGAGCGCGACGCGTGCGACGCCGGCGATAACGAGCACGTCGTGCGCCGTGACCGGGTGAGCCGCCCGGGTGTTATACTGGGCGGCCTGGCGACCCGTGGGTCGCCTCGTGCAAACACCTGGGACAACAGCATAGAGCGCCCTTAGTGCGCCGTCAGCCAGAGGGAAGACGGGGTAGATGAGGCAGCAGTTAGAAGCTCATGAGACGGTGTCGCTCGTGGAGCGATACGAGCGACTGGATAGTCCCGCGATCGCCGATGCCCAGCGGGGTATGCGCGTGCTGCATCCCCGGATCCGCGGCCTGGTCCCTGGCTGCACGATCGCCGGCCCCGTGTACACGGTCCGAACGTATCCCGGTGGCTTGATGACCGTCATGAAGGCGATGATCGAAGCGCCTAAGGGGGTCGTCCTCGTCGTCGACGCGGACGGCGATGTGACGGCGGGTGGCCTCTGGGGCGAGCTGATGGCCGAAGAGGCCAGGCTCCGCGGGTTCAAAGGCATCGTGGTCGATGGCGCGGTACGTGACCGGCGGGGCCTCGTCAAGGTCGGCTTTCCGACCTTTGCCGCCGGGGTCAGCCCGCGACTCGGCACGAATCTTCAGATCGGCTTGACCGAAGTGCCGATCAGTTGCGGTGGCGTGCCTGTCCAGATGGGTGACTGGATCTTTGGCGACGACGACGGCCTCGTTGTCATCCCCGCCAACTCGCTGGAGACAGTGCTCGAGGCGGCGGAAGCGGTGGAGCGGCGCGACCGTGAGATGGCGCGCAGAGTCGCTAACGGGGAACGCCTGGCCGACGCGCTCGGGCTGCACCAACTGATCTACGGCGAGCAGACCACGCTCTCGGTCATGAGCCGACCGAAGGCCTGAGCCAGTGCGGGTCGGATGCATCGGCCTGGGCAATCTCGGCCTCCCCATCGCGCAGCGGCTCATGGAGGCCGAGTTCGACCTGGTGGTCCACAACCGGAGCCGAGCTGTCGTCGAGGGACTGGTGCGAGAAGGTGCGACCGCGGCTTGCTCCCCGCGTGCAGTCGCCGAGCAAGTCGATTACCTGGTCACCGCGCTGCCGTTCCCTTCGACGGTAGAGGAGGTGTACCTCGACCCGGACGGCATCGCGGAGGGCGCCCGACCGGGGATGGTCTGCATCGACGTCTCGACCGTCAGGCCCTCGCTGAGCAGGCTGCTGGTCGAGGCGCTCGAGCGGCGAGGGGTTGAATTCCTCGACGCGCCGGTCAGCGGCGGACCGGAAGGCGCCCGCTCCGGTCAGTTGGCCATCATGGTGGGCGGCAGCCAGCGAGCGTTCGAGCAAGCCCGCCCGGTGCTCGATGCCCTCGGCAACTTGGTGGTCCACTGCGGTCCTGCTGGCGCCGGTGCCTCGCTGAAGCTGGTGAACCAGGTATTGATCGCCATTCACTCCGCGGCGGCCGCCGAGGCGATTGCGCTGGCGGAGCGCGCGGGCGTGGTCGCGGGGATGGCGTTGAACGTGCTGACCGCGGGCCTGGGCTCGAGCGCGCTGCTGGCTCGGAACGGCGCTCGTGTCCTGAAGAGCGACTTTCAGCCCGGCGCACGCCTCGGCCTGTTCTTGAAAGACCTGGGGCTCATCCGGGAGCTGTGCGACGAGCTCGGGGCTGACCTGCCGGTCTTCGTCCGTGCGAAGCAACCGTTCGAAGAGGCGTTCAATTTTGGCGCCGGTAGCGACGATCTGGCGGGAGTCATCCAACTGACGCGGGCTTCACTCCACGGGACACGGCAGTCGGAAGGAGAACGTGCTCCCGTGTCCCAGGCTGCTCCGCAACTGAAGCGTCCCGCCGTGGCCCTCAACGAGCCGCTTGACGATGGAAAGCCCGAGCCCGCCGCCTCGAACTGGTGAAGCCTCGCTGTTCTCACCGCGATAGAACGGCTCGAAGATCCGCTCCTGGTCACTGGCGCTGATGCCGGGGCCGTGGTCGGTCACCTCGACCAGCACCTGGCCGTCGAGCTGCTCCGCGCGCACCTCGATCGGACTGTCCGGAGCGTACCGGATCGCGTTCTCGAGCAAGTTGTCCACAACCTGCCCGAGGCGGTCGCGATCCGCGCTGAGCGACGCGAGGTCACCGACATCCGTGCGAATGTCCCGGCCTGGCGATCGGACGAGTGCGTTCTGGACGCTGGCTTCGATCAGCTCCTTCAGGTCGAGCGGTTTGAGCCGCAGCTTGAACCCACCAGACTCGAGTCGGCCGAGGTCGAGGAGATCGTCAACGAGGCGTCGCATGCGACCCGAGGCCTGATAGATCTCGTTAGCGAGCTCTTTGCGGTGCTCGGTGGAGTAGTCGCGAGAGACCAGCAGCTCCGAGTAGCCGCAGACGTAGGTCAGCGGCGTGCGCAGCTCGTGACTGACGGCCGAGACAAATTCGTTTTTCAGGCGGGACAGTTCCTCGATCGCCCGCGCGCGCGCCGCCTGCTCAAACAGACGGGCGTTCTCGACGGCGATGGCCGCCTGGTTGCTGAGCAGCTCCAGGATCTGCACGTCCTCCTCCGTGAACCTGGGGGCGCTGGCCTCGCTCCGTACCCAGAGAACGCCCAGCGGGCGGCCGCCGGCGATCAGCGGGACGCCTGCCAGGCGGCGATTGCCCGCTCTGATGCCGTCCGGGTGGGCGTGCTCCCACTGCTGGTAATCGTCGATGACGATCGGCACTGGCGTGAGCCAGATCCGCCCCACAAGCCCCTCACCTGGCACGAGGGTCACGTGAGTGGGATAGTCGCCCAGCCCCTCGCTCTCGGCCAGGTGCAGCCGGCTGTCGGTCTCGTCCCACAGATAGACCGCGCTGCCGCTCCGGCCAAGGATCTGCACGGCGGCCTCGACGACGAGACGCAGGGCTGTCTTGGCACCGGCGCCTGCCGAAATGTTGGCGGAGACCTTGTGGAGCGCCAGCAGCCTGCGCGAACGCTGCTCCGCCTCCTCCACCAGCCGAGCCTGCTCCAGCGCCTTCGCCGCCTGATCGCCGAGCAGGCCGAGCAGCCAGGCGTCCTCCTCGCTGAAGGACTGGGCCGGGTCGAACGTGTGTACCGTCAGGACGCCCAGCAGACGAGCGCCCATCTGGAGCGGCACGCTGACCGCGGCTTCGACCCGCTCGCGCCGACCGTGGGCGGAGGCTCCACTCCAGCCGGCGTAGTTGTTCATGATGATAGTGCTGTGCGTACGGAAGGCTTCACCGGCTGTCCCCTCGCCGGGTTTCAGCCGGACGTTGGGATAGTCGGGCGGAACGCTGCGCCAGGCGGTGCAGCGGAGCGACTCCGACTCCTCCTCCCAGATGTTGATCGAGCCGCCAGGTGCACCGATCAGATGGCAGGCCTGATCCAGAACGAGCTCGAGGGTCTGCTTGACGTCGGTCTGGCCACCGATAGCGAGGGCGACGTTGTGCAGCGTCAGCAGACGACGAGCGCGACGTTCGGCAGGGTCGTCGCCGAGTCCGGGGACCTCGGGGGCCGGCCCGTTGGGGAGGCGCAGATCGAGTGGCATCGCGGTCGCCCCACCATCGCCGCCGCGAACCGCCGGCAAGCGCTAGGCCTCGGACCGGCGCCAGACCTCGGCGGGAAGGTCGTCTGGATAGCCGCCGTCGGCCAGACGCTGGCGCAGGTGAGCGCGCAGGTGTTGAAGCCGCAGCAGCTCGCTGACGGTGAACCGCGGGGCTGTCGCATTGGTATGACGAGGCACATCACGTCCGCTCGGCTCATGAATCGACGCCGTGATGGGAGGTGGGCCTGCATGGCGCTCGCAAGCTGCCGGCCGCTGCAGCGCCAGGCTAAGGTACTGGCAACTCTGGCAGGTTGCCCAATCGTTCACGTGATCCTCCGTCGGGCGTGCCGTTGGCCCAGAGCCCGCCGCGCCCATCGTTCCAAACGAAGGGAGGCGGCATATCGTGACGGGGCCTGAACAGACGGCGCTGCCCGGCCTGGTGGCGCCCTCGGGGGACGGTGGTGAGGCGCCCCGGCTGACCAGCCCCTCGCGGCCCGGTCTGCGATCGATCGTCTAGTCCACCAGGACCGGCGGCGCATGGTCGGCCGCGCTGGGCACGAACACGGCCCGCTTCTGAACGATCCTGGTTACCTGCGCGTTGAACGTCCCGGCCTGCCTGACCCGGAAGACCAGGACCGCCTGCCCCGCGCGGTTCGTCTTCTTCTTGCGGAGCATTGTCTCCTGGTTCGGCTGGGTGAGCACTACCGAGACCTCGACACCCGCCTGGGGCTGGCCGCCAGCGTTCTGTGTATTCACGACGGCGGTCATGGTCGATCGCCCGTTCACCAGCGGCGTCGCGGACAACACGATCGACCCGGTCAACACGGTTGGGATGGGAGTCGCCGTTGGCGTCAACGTCGGCGTGAGCGTCAGCGTTGGCGTGAGCGTCAGCGTCGGCGTGGACGTGATGGATGGCGTGGAGGTGATGGTTGGCGTGGACGTGATGGACGGAGCCAGTGTGATCGTGGGGGTCGCCGTTGGCTCGGGCTCGCCGCCGCACGGCGCGAACTTCTGGACCTGATTGTTGTTCGCGTCCACAATGTAGAGGCTCCCCAGCGAGCTGAGCGCGATCCCAGACGGGTCGTCAAATTCTCCAATCCCGCCCCCGTGGTCTCCGAACGAGGTGATGAAGTTCCCGTCGTTGTCGAACTTTTTGATCCGGCTGTTGTTCGAGTCCGTCACGTAAATATCGCCGTTGTCGTCCACGGCAATGCCCTTCGGCGAGTCGAACTGGCTATCGCCGCTTCCCTGCTCCCCAAAGTTGCCCTTGAAGTCTCCATGCCGATTGAAGACCTGCACGCGATTGTTGTTCTTGTCGGTCACGTAGATGTTGTCGTCCTGGTCGATCGCAATCCCGTACGGTGCGTCGAACTGGCCATCGTCGGTTCCCGACTCGCCGAAATCGCCGAGCGGACTGCCGTCGGGATCGAGCTTCTGAACGCGGTCGGCGCTGGTGTCCGTGACGAAAATGTTCCCATCGCGATCAACGGCGATCCCGGTCGGGCTTTCGAACTGGCCCTGGTCGTCGCCTTCCTCGCCGAAGTCGCCAAGGAACGTCCCGTCCGGCGAGTAGCGGTTGATCCGATGGTTGCCGGTATCCGAGACGAGGATGTTGCCGTCGATGTCCGGCGCGACGCCGCGTGGCTGGTACAGCTCACCCTTGCCCCCGCCGCGCACGCCAAACTGGCGAATAAACGCGCCGGTCGCGTCGAAGACCTGGACGCGGTGGTTGCTGGTATCGGCGATGTAGACGTTTCCCGTTCCGTCCATCGCGATTCCGCGCGGCGAATTGAGCTGCCCGTCCCCGTTCCCGGCGGTACCCCATCGCGTCGCAAACTCGTAGTCGCCAAACTCGCAGTTGCCACTGCTGTGCGAGCCGCCGTTGTCTGAGCCACCGTTGTCGGATCCGCTGTTGTCAGCGGCATGAGCGACCGACCGCGGCGCGGCAGCGCGTGACACGACCCTGGTGGCCGCGCCCGGCCCCGCCAGCGACTGGACGATGCCGAGCATCATCGCGCCGGTGGTCGCAAGCACCACCATCAGGCGCGCAGCGTGCAGCAGGCGCGCGGGGATCTTCAAACTTCCTCCCGGGGTCGACCGCGCAGGGCCGGCAGTTCCGACTCAGCGTAACGCGCGAGTACGCGACCGGTTGCAGCCCCTCCTCGAGCGCTGCTGGACGCGGCCGACTCAGCTCGCGCTGGGGCTAGGAGAGGGCGAGGGGCTGGGACTCGGCGAGGGCGTGGGCGGCACCGGCTTCGGGGGCTCGACAGGCCGTGGCGTTGGGTAGTGCGTCGGCGTTGGCGTTGCCGTGTCTCCCCGAGGCGTCGCAGTGCAGGCCGCGGAGAATGTCATCAGAGTCGCTGCGAGAGCCACGAGAGTCAGCCGGCGAGAGCGCATGGGGTCCGATCCGCGAGAGGGTGAGTCTGTCGCCAGGTGACGTGGCAGATCCTGGCCTCGCCGCCTGGGGACAGGCGTCGAGTCTAGCGCAGCCCTCATGCCACTCTCAACCGGGGCATCCGTCCGCGGCGTGCGCCTGGGAGGACAGGCGCGGCAGTCCGCGAGACCGGCAAGGCGCCTCCAGCTCCCAACAGCGGCGCTCCAGCGGTCGTGGAAAGTGGGATTCAACGGGAACGCTCAACTCGACGCGTCACACACGGCGGACGCCCCCGGCGACACGGCGGCGGCATGCCAGGGGCAGGACCGACGGATGATACGACGACGTTCGCGAAGCGCCATCGACCATGCGTTGGCGGTATGCCCGCCAGCGCGGCGTCGGCGGCGGCCGTCACGACAGAGACTCGAACGCCTGACGGCTGCTCTTTCGGGGACCAACAACGAGCGAGACCTACTCCCCGCGCTGGACGGCGGCGCGGGGGTAGAACGCCTGAACGTGCTCGGTTATTCGTCGACCGGCTGCGCGCCCAGCGCCGTCTTGAAGCTGAGAAAGCGGGTGCCATCCTCCAGAGCTTGCTGTTCGTGATCCTGATCGCCCAGGATCAGCGCCACCTCGCCCGGTCCCATCTCGCGAACCTCGTCGTCGATCCGCATCCGCAGCCGGCCGTTTACGACCATAATCATCTGCTCGCTCGGATGATGGTGCGGCTTGGCGCCGGAGCCCTTGGGCTCGGTGTAGTAGCCGAGCTCCAGCTCCTTGCCGGTGATCGTCGGACCGTTAGCAGTGGAATGTCCTGGCGAGATAACCGAGCCAGGCATGTCTTCGAGTCGGAAAAACGGCATCTCTCACTCCTCCAACAAACTGTACTGCTTCAGCGCTGCCCATCGGGCGCGCGCTCTGTTTGCCGTGCGGCACGTGTTCTACAGGCTCTCCAGGAGCGATACTTCCATCGTCCCCACGACCTGTGCCACGATATCAGTCACGGCTGCTTCGCTGACTTCACCACCGTACGTCTGGCGTCGCTCAATCTCCGCCAGCGCAAGGTCACGGATGTAGCGGCGCGGCGCGGCCGGCCGTCCCTCCGTGGCGCGGTTCACGGCGGTCTGAAGCCAGTCGGGCCAGCGCGCCTCGAACGACTCGCGGTACTCGCCATACGAGAAGCGAGCCGGCGCACCGTTCGACGCTCGTGAGGCGCGCAGGTCGCGGGTTGCCTCGAGGTCCACGCTCCCGTTCGTAACGACCACGCCGTACTCGTCACGAGCTGCTGACTGCGAGACCAGTCCATCGAGGACGTCGTGCAGCACGAGCGAGGGATCGCGCGAGAGAGGCGCACCGTAACCGCCCCCACCGGCCGTCTCGATCTCGATCGTCGATCCGGGCGGCGGTCGGAGCAGGTCAATCTTGCCGATCTCCTCGACCTGGCCGCCGCGGGAGCGAAGCCGGGTGGCGCCGTTGCGCCCCGGCTCGCCCCCTTCGCGACCCCATGGCTGGAAGCGATAGCGCTCCATGCCCCGCGAGGTGAGGGCGGCCTCTGGCGGCAGGATCGTCATGGAGTATCTCAGACCGGCGCCGCCACGGTACTCCCCAGCGCCGCCGCTGTCCGGCCGTAGCCCGTAACGCTCCACCACGACCGGCATGTCTGATTCCAGAATCTCGCTGGGAATGTTGCGATAGAAGCCCGTGTTGAAGTCCACGCCATCGGTGCCGTCCATCGTCGAACGCGCGCCAGAGCCTCCGACGAGCGGTTGGACGATGCTCACACGGTTCCGTCCGCTGGCGAAATCTGGCGCCGCCACAAAGAGGATCGAGCCCTGGCCGCAGCCCGCCGCGGGGATCCGGTCCGGAATGGCCACGGCGAGGGCGCCCATGCAGACCTCGGCCACCCGGAAGAAGGTCGCCTGCCGCGCGCCGCACGCCGCGCGCGGCTCCGGGTTCAGCAGCGTGCCCTTCGGGGCCACCAGATGGACCGGACGAACGATCCCGGAGTTGTAAGTGATCTCTGGGTTCACCGAGCGAAGGAAGCTGACGATGCCGATGACGATGAGGTAGTGGCCGTTCTGGCCGTACGTCGCGATGTTCAGCGCCGCGCGGACCTGTGGGTCCGTCTCCGAGAAATCCAGGGTCAGGTCGCCGTCTCGGACAACCATCGCGAGCTTGATGCGAATGGGGCGCCCACCCTGGACAACGTCCCCTTCCAGGTAGTCCGCGAACGTGTACGTCCCATCCGGCACGGTGCGGAAGGCATCGCGCGCCTGCGCTTCGGCGTAGTCCAGCACACCGCTCATTCCCGCTTCGACCGCCTCGCGCCCGTACTTCGCCACCAGGTGGCGCATGCGCTCGCCGGCTGTGTCCACGGCGCTGAGCAGCGCCCGGACGTCGCCGCGGTTCTGGTGCGGCGTGCGGGCGTTTGCCAGCATCACGTCCAGGAGCTGCTGGTTCAGCACTCCACCGCTCCGGAGTCGGGTGGGCGGGATGATCAGCCCCTCCTGGTACATCTCTGTGGCGGAGGGGACCACGCTGCCCGGGGCGAGGCCGCCAACGTCCGTCAGGTGGACGAACGCTACGACGTAGCAGAGCAGCTTACCGTCCTGGAAGACAGGCTTCCAGACGAACGTGTCTGGGAGGTGTGTGACCAGCCCTTCGCTGGTGTCCGGATCGTTCGTTATGAAGACATCGCCTTCGCCAGGCTCTCCAGCAGCGGCGAACGCCGCTTTGAGCGGCAGACCGATGGCGATCCAGATCCCCAGGCGGCGAGACGCCGCGAACGACTCGCCGTCAGGCGAGACGAGCGCCACGACGAAGTCCTGGGTCTCCTTGATGAACACCGTATGCGCGGCGCGCATGAGCGTCTGTCCGGCCTCGTCAACGATGCCCTGGAACTGGTTCTTGAACACTTCGAGCAGGATGCCGGAGATGGCCACGGCTAGTGCCTCCTACCGACCAGATTCTGCCATTCGTCCACTTCGAGCCGCCAACCCGGCGGCGCGAAGACGGTCGTATCGTACTGGACAACAAGCGCCGGACCATCAATCGTCTGGCCCTGTCGGAGCTCGTGGCGGCGGTGCACGCTCGCCTGCACGCGCCGCTCGCCAATCAGGACCTCGCGTGGATGGGTCGGCTGGCGCGGCGGCATGCCGTGCAGCTCAGCCGGTGCCAGGCGCGCTGGCTTCACGGTCGTACCGATGGCGGTGACGCGGACGTCGATGATCTCGACAGGACCGGTCGGATCGGAGTAGCCGTAGATCGCCTGATGCCTGGCATGGAAACGATCCGGCAGGTCCGCGGGGCCGTCGGTCGGTTCGAGCGTGACGCGCACTTCGAACGACTGGCCCAGGTAGCGAACGTCGGCCCAGCGGACGGTCCGGCGATCGACGGCGATCTCACGCTCCTCGAAGAGCCACCGCTGCGCCTCCGCCTCGAGCTCGGCGTACACCGACTCGAGACGCGGGAGCAGGGACGGCGCGTACTCGGCGTACACCGTGCGGACGAAGTCCGCCCGCAGATCGGCCAGCAGGCTGCCGAGAGCGCACAGGGTGCCGGGGCTGGGTGGCACGACGACGGTCCGAATGCCGACCTCGTCGGCCAGCAAGAAGGCGTGGGTCGGGCCGGCGCCGCCGTAGGCGAGAATCGCGAACTCGCGGTGATCGACGCCGTGCTGTGCCATGAGCGGCAGGAACTGGGCATACATGTTCGCGGTGGCAACGTGGAGCACTCCAACCGCCGCGGCCTCTCCGCCCAGTCCGAGCTGGTTGCCCAGTCGCTCGACCGCGGCGTCTGCCAGTGGCCGCTCGAGCACCTTGGTGCCGCCCAGGAACTCCGCTGGATCGACGATACCGGCCACAACGTAGGCGTCGGTGACGGTTGGCTCTTCCCCGCCCATCCCGTAGCAAGCGGGACCCGGCGCGGCTCCAGCGCTGCGCGGCCCGACCTTGAGCACACCGTTCGGATCGACCCATGCGATACTGCCGCCGCCCGCTCCGATCGAGGTCAAGTCGATCGCTGGTGTGAAGATCGGAAAATCGCCGATCTGGCTCTCCGTCGAAAATGCGATGTCGCCATCGATGACGGCGATGTCCGCCGAGGTGCCGCCCATGTCGAGCGCGATGAGCTTCGGGAAGCCGGCCAACTGACCGATCTGTGCCGCGGCAACGACGCCGCTGGCTGGCCCCGAGAGCAGCGTCTCGACCGGCACATCGGCAGCGCGACGACAGGACATCACACCGCCGTTTGATTTCGTGGCGAGCGTCGGGCAGGCAACGCCAAGCTCGGCCAGACCGCGGTCCAGCCGCTCGTAGTAGCCCCGGAGAACCGGTCCGACAAAGGCGTTCACCGTGGTCACCAGGGCGCGCTCGTACTCACGCTGCTGAGGCCAGATCTCGTGCGACGCGCAGGTGAAGAGGTCCGGATGCCGCTCGCGGACTCGTGCCGCCGCGGCTCGCTCGTGCAGAGCATCCCTGTAGGCGTGCAGGAAGCAGATAGCCAGCGCTTCGATGCCTTCAGCCACCAGCGCGTCGACGGCTCGGTCAACCTCGTCGAGATCGAGCTCACGGTAGACCCGACCGTTTGCCAGAACGCGCTCTTCAATATCCACAACGTGTCGGCGCGGCACGAGCGGCACCGGCCGCTCGGCGTAAAAGCTGGGCGCCCCCGGGAGACGGACGCGTCGCAGCTCTAACACATCGCGGAACCCCTTCGTAACCAGCAGCCCGGTGCGCGCGCCGCTACGCTGGATGACCGTGTTCAGCCCGATCGTGGTGCCGTTGGTCAAGAGCTGCAGCTCAGCGGGACGGATCTGCTCCGAGTCCAGCAGCGCCGTCAGCCCCTGGAGAATCGCTCGGTGCGGGTCGGACGGTTGAGACGGCGACTTGAAGGCGATGAAGTTGCCGTCAGTCTCATGCAGCACGGTGAAATCGGTAAACGTGCCGCCAACATCAATACCAACGCGAAAGCCGGTCACGCCGGCTCCTCCGCGGCGCCATCGCCGCACGCCGGGACTGTACACCCAGAGGCGCAGGCAGAGAGAAATCGGCTACCGTTGCGCCGGACGCGCGGCCACCGGGTCCGGCGGACTGACGGCGCCGCTTCTCACGCTGGGATGGAGCAAGCCCCTGACGGCTCTCAGCTCCTCATAGACCCGGCGGAACCGCCCGCGGCTCTCCGGCGAGGTGAGCTTCTGGGGCTCCGCCTGCTGGCTTGTCTCGGCGAGCAGGCGGATGCGGTCGGCCGAGGCTTCGAGCGTCTGCAACAGCACCTCGCGCGCAGCGAGGCCCGCCGCTTGAGTTCCCGCCATCTCCGCCGCGGCTTCCCGCAGCATCCGGACCTGAGGTGCGACGCGGACATACGCATGGTACTGGGATAGCCCTCGCTCCAGCATACGAATGCTGTGGCGCGCCGTTTCGCCGAGAGCATCCAGCACGGTGCGCTCGACCGCCAGGGCCTGCTCCAGCGAGGACAAGACCTCCTCGCGGCGGGCGCTTCGCATCTCAGCATCCAGCAGCTCCGATTCCTCTCGGGCCAGAAGTTCGGCAACATCGGGCCGAATAGGAAAGCCGGCTCGCTCCGCCATGAACCGGCGCAGGGCATCGAGCGACCAGTCTTCCCGACGAGCAGCGGTCAGGTCAGACTGGAGCATCGCGATCTCTTCATGCTGCACTCTCGCCGCCATGGCGATCTGGCCGAGGACGCTCTGCGCCTCGTCGAGATGGCCGCGCAGCATCCTCTCGACGACGACAAGAGGATCGCTCGCGCGGAGGAGCGGCTGGGCGAGCGATCGTGGCAGGACTCGGCCGACCGCGCCCGCGGCGCGCCGCCAGAGGGGAGCCGCCTCGCTCAACGAGCGCAGAAGCTGACTCTGGAGCTGCTCCTGGCGCGAGGCGAGGCGCTTCAGGTCAGACGCGAGCTGCACGATGGTGCGCGGGGAGGTGGCCAGCTCCAGCCCGGCGCTCGCCTGCGTCACCCTCCGCTCCCTTTCCGAAAGTCGCGGCTCAGTCTGCACAGCCGGTCGCATCGACTATAGCAGGGCGAGCATCCACCCAAGGCGTCGGATGGCCGCGCAAGACGCCCCGTGAGCACTCAGACGGTGCGCGCCAGAAAATCAGCGACGACGGCGTTGAACAGCTCGGGTGCCTCGTAGTTGCTCAGATGACCGATGCCCGGCAGGACGACCAGTTGTGCGCCTGGGACCACGTCACGGATGAGTCCCGCCTGGTCGGGCGGCGTGAGCGTGTCGAGCTCCCCGACGACGACCAGGGTCGGGCAGGTCACGCTTCCGAGTCGGCGCAGGCAGTCAGGCCGCGCCGCCATACCGCGTAGCGTCGCCGCGACGCCGGCTGGTGTGTGCCGCGCCATCATCGCCCGCAAGGGCGCGACCAGCTCGGCGCGCCCATAGCTGGCGGGCGCCATCAACCGCGGGTACCAGCCGTCGATGGATGACCGCGTGCTGTTCGCACGCACGATCTCGGCGACGAACCTGAGACGTCGCTCGGCAAGCTCGGGCGGATCCGCGGTCGCGACCGTATCGGCGAGGACCAGCGCCCGCACGCGCTTCGGATGCCGCAAGACGAGGTGTTGAGCGATGAAGCCGCCCAATGAGAGGCCGATCACCACCGCTGGCTCCCGGACGGCCAGGCTCTCGAGGAGCGCATCCAGGTCCGCCGCGAAGAGCTCCATGGAGATCGACTCAACCGCGCCCAGCTCCGTGCCGCCATGTCCCCGAAGGTCGGGAGCGATCACCCGGTAGCACCCGCGGAAGGCCTCGACCTGTGACGCCCACGACAAGCGGTCAAGCTGGAACCCGTGCACCAGCAGCAGCGGCGTTCCCTCGCCCGCCTCGTCGTACGCTATCCGGATCCCGTTCGCCTCGATCTCCACCCTTATCACCTCCCTGCGCGCCCACCAATCCAGCCCGGCGACGGGCGTTGCGCGGGGCGCCAGCGTCGCCAGACCGATATACTCGTCCCGGCTCGCTAGCAGCAATCGTCCGGCCGCCCCCGCTGGCCTGCCTGCCGACTTGCAGATCTCCAGGCGTCCTTTTCCGACGCCTGCCCGGAAGGTCGCCTCGAACATGCGCGTTCACACCGTCATCGCTCGTCTGGCGCCCTGGCTGATCCTGCTGCTCCTGGTGGCCGCGCCGGGGTCAGCGTACGCCCTGGAGAGGCGGGAAGGCGAGCAGGCGCGCGTAGGCGCGGGCGAGACGGTCAACGGCGACCTGTTCCTGAACGGAGATGCGATCGCCGTCGCCGGCCACGTGACCGGCGACCTCTACATTGTCGGCCAGACTGCCAACATCACCGGACAGGTGGGCGGCGACGTGCTGGGCGCCGCGAAGACGCTCACCCTGGACGGCGCGGTGGCCGGCGACCTCAGAGTGGCGGCCGGTACTCTGGCGATCAACGGCAGCGTGGGCCGGAACGTCACCTGGTTGGGACAGGCCGGCACGCTGGGGCGGACCGCGCGCGTCGGCGGAAGCTGGATCGGCGGTGGAGAGACGCAGTACCTCCAGGGGCAGATCGGTCGCGACATCACTGCCGCGGCGGCGAAACTCGAGCTGTCTGGTCCGGTGGGCGGCAGTGTCGAGGCCTGGACAGATGACCTCATCGTCGGGGCAAGCGCTCGGATCGCGCGGGACCTCACCTACACGAGCGCGGGCGAGGCCTTCTATCCACCCGGCTCGGTTGGTGGGCAGGTCACTCGCCTCCCGCCCGAGGTGGACGAGCAGGGCAGCGTGCTCGGCGGCCTGCTCGGCATGCTGTGGCTTGTCGGCAACTTCTTGCTCGGGACGCTCATCGTGGGCCTCTTCCCGTCGTTCTGCGCGCGGGCGCTGCACATCGTCCAGCGCCGAACCATCGCCGCGCTCAGCATCGGCTCGGCTAGCCTTCTGATCGCGCCCGTCGTGATGGTCTTGCTGGCGGTCACGGTGATCGGCGTGCCCGTGGCGCTTGCCATGCTGACCACCTATGTTGCCGGGATATGGCTCGGATGGCTGATGGTTGGAATGGCCATCGGCGGGCTCCTCCTTCGCCCGCTGCTGCGCGGCCAGCTCCCGGCCGGCCGTGTGCCCGCCCTCGGACTTGGCATGTTGCTGCTCCACCTGCTGACGAACCTGCCCGGGATCGGTACCCTGGTGGGACTGCTGATTGCGACGGCAGGTCTCGGGACCAGCATCCTCCTGCTGGTCCAGGCCACCAGTCGCCAGCCCGCGAAGGTGTCCGCGAGCTGATCACAGGTGTGACGCCGTCGGGGCGTGCAGACCGCGCAGCTCGTGGGCCGACGCGGGCTCAACCACCACTTGAAAGAGGTATGGTCAACCGTCTACACTGGGAGCAGCTTAGGAGGTCCAATGCTGCGCCAATCCCGGGCCGATGCGTTCGGCAACAAGTGGTATGTCCTGGGGGTCGTCTGTCTCGGCTACCTCAACGCGCAATGGGCCATGCCGCCTATCGCCGCTATTCTGCCCTCGATCGGTAAGGACCTGGGCCTGACGGTCCCCGAGACCGGCTGGATCATGACCTCCTACTTCCTGCTGCTCGTCGGCACGGTGCTGCCGATCGGCAAGGTCGCGGATCGCTACGGCCACAAGCGCGTCTTCGCGACCGGTGTGGCGATCGTCACACTGGCCTCGCTGCTCTCCGGGCTCTCCTCGACGTTCGCGCAGCTCCTGGCCTCGCGCGCCCTCCAGGGCCTGGGGGCCGCGATGATCTTCGCGACGAGTTTGGCGATAGTGACCGGTGCCTTTCGGAGCACCCAGCGCGGCATCGCGGTCGGCATGGTGACGATGATCTCATCCCTCGGCGCGCTGTTCGGTACCTTTCTGTCAACCTGGTCCGTGCAGCACCTGAGCTGGCACTGGGGCTTCTTTTTCGTCCTGCCGTTCGGCGTCGCGGGGATTGCATCGGGGCTGTTGATGAACCTGCCCCGGCCGACGAGTCGTGCGCGCATCGACTGGCTTGGCGGCGCTCTCCTGTTCGCGGCGACCTTCATCCTCATGCTGGGACTGAACCACCTGCACGATGGCCCGGAGACATTCGAGGCTGGCGCGCCGTTCCACACCAGCATGCACCTGCTGGCGCTGGGCTTCTTCGTCGCCTTCCTGCTGCACGAGCGGCGGGTGAAATCGCCGTTGCTCTCGTTCAAGCTGCTCCGCGACCGCCACTTCTCCGCTGGCGTCACTGGCAACGGCATTGCCCACATGAGCATGCTTGCAACGTCCCTGCTCATCCCGTTCCTCCTGGAGCGCGGGCGGGGCCTGACGCCAGCCGACACCGGTCTGCTCCTCAACGCCCAGACGTTGAGCATGACGACCTGCTCGCTGCTGGCGGGCTGGGCCTACGGACGGACGCGCTCGCCGGCCATCGCGGTCTCGACCATGGGCGGTCTGGTCGTCGGTCTGCTGACGCTGGGCCTGTTCGGCGGCGTGCTGCCGTACGCGTCGATGATGGGCGTGACCGTGCTCCTGGGCGGGAGCCTGGGCGCGTTCACCACGGTGAACAACACCGCGGTGCTGACGGCCGCCTCGCCGGAGCAGCGCGGCTTCGCCTCCGGCCTGGTGGAGCTGACCCGACAACTTGGCCACGGCATCGGGTCGAGCGTCTCGGCGAGCCTGCTCGGAAGCACGCTGATCGGCCTGGCGAACCCGACCTACTCGGACTACGTGGCAGGCTTCCAGGTCGCGGCGCTCGTGATGGGCTCGATCGCCGTCCTCGGCGCTCTCATCGTCGCGTGGCCGGTGGTCCTGCGGGCTCCGCGCGTCGATCGCAGTCAGCAGCCGACCGGTCAGGCCGTTGCGTCGTCGGTCTCCTGAGCGCAAGGCTGACACAATGTGGGGGCCCCGCGCACGCGGGGTCCCATCTTGCGCGCGTCCGCGCCAGCGATGACCGGAGCCTCGAAGCTCCGCGCCTATCTCGAGGCCCGGACCGACTGCTGGGTAGACCTCCTGCGCACGCTCGTCGAGCACGAGTCAGGGACCTATGACAAGGCCGACGTCGACGTGCTGGGACGGCTGCTCCAACGGCGCCTGGACGAGCTGGGCTTCGCGACCGAGCGTGCCCCGCAAGCCAAGGTCGGCGACCACGTGGGCGGCCGCCGGGTGGGTTCTGGCCAGCGGCGTCTCCTGCTGGTAGGCCATTTCGACACGGTGTTCTCCCACGGCACGCTGGCCCGGCGGCCGTTCCGCGTCGAGCGCGGCGTGGCGTACGGACCTGGCGTGTACGACATGAAGGGCGGGCTGGTGATCATGCTGGCCTCGCTGGAGGCGCTCCGCGAAACGGGCTCTCCCGCGTACGACGAATGCGGTCTTGGCGTCATCCTCAACAGCGACGAGGAGATCCTCTCCCCGACCTCCACCAGCCTGATCGACGCGGAAGCGCGCCAGAGCCAGGGCGTGTGCGTGCTCGAGCCGGCCCGAGCGGGCGGGGAGTATGTGCTGGAGCGGAAGGGAACCGGCAAGTTCTTCCTGACTGTGCACGGCCGCGCGGCGCATGCCGGCGTGCAGCCCGAGAAGGGAGCGAGCGCGATTCTGGAGCTGGCGCACAAGATCACGCAGCTTCACGCCCTGACCGACCCCGGCACTGGCACAATGGTGAATGTGGGTGTCGTGCAGGGGGGCGAGCGCTCGAACATCGTCTGCCCAGAAGCGTACGCGGAGATCGACCTGCGGGTGACCTCGATGGAGGCGGCTGAGGCAGCCGTGCAGGCCGTCCGCGAGATAGTTGGACGGAGCACAGTCGCCGATACCACGGCCGAGCTACGGGGTGGGCTCGATTTCCCACCGTTGACGCGACGGCCAGAGCACGTCCGAATGTTCGAACTCGTCCGCGAGGCGGCACGTGAAGTCGGGTTCGAGGCGCGCGGCGTGGCGACCGGGGGCGGCTCGGATGCCAACCACGCGGGCCTGTACGCACCGGTCGTAGACGGGATGGGGATCCAGGGGGATGGCGCTCACAGCGACCGGGAGCTCGCGGAGATTGCGAGCATCGCCGAACGGGCGGCTGTGCTGGCGACCTTTATCGAGCGCTGGACGGCGAGAGTTTGAGCGAGTCTCCGGACGTAACGTCGTCTTCGGCGCCCCTGGAAGTCGACGTCTTCCGGAGCGCACGACGCAAGAAGACCGCGCGCTGGCACCTGCAGGACGGCCGCATCTGCCTGGAGGTGCCCGCGCGGATGGCGGGTCATCAGGTCGAGCGGCTGGTGGAGCAGGTTCGCGAGCAAGCGCGCCAGCACCTCCAGCGCGCGGAGCTGGCCGAGGTGAACGCGGACGAGGAGCTGCTTCGGCATGCCCGCGAGGTGACCCGGCGCTACGTGCCCCAGGCAGCCGGTCGCCTCCGGTCCGCCGACTGGTCCTCGCGCCAGGGTCGACGCTGGGGCTCCTGTGACGCTTCGGTCGGGCGGCTGCGGATCTCAGACCGCCTACGGCGCCTGCCGGGATTCGTCCTCGAGTACGTCCTTGTCCACGAGCTGGCCCACCTGCTCGAGCCGAACCACGGGCCTGCCTTTCATCAGCTCACCCTCGCCTATCCCTGGGCGGAGCGCGCGAAGGGCTTTCTGCTTGCCGTCGAAATGGGAGCAGCCTCCGGCCAGACCGAAGGCAGCCCCGCCTGGGACCCGGGCGACGAGGCGTATACTCAAGCTGAGAGTCCGGTCGACTGAGCGGGACAGGGACAGTCACAGGGAGTCACGAGATGGACGGCACACCACCACCGCAACCGACAGAGGAATCGGACCGCGAGCGCACGTGTAGGATCACGGGCCTGGCAGACCTGCTGCCCGACTGGCTGCTCCCCCCGGAGGGGAAGCAGCACGTTCGAAACGCCCGCAAGGAGCTGCTCCTGGCGGCGCGGAGCGTGCTGGACCGCGCCATCGAGCGCCAGGAGCGCGGTACCGTTGTCCGTCGCACCGCGACAAGAGTCGAGATCGACTGATTGGCTCAGACGAGCGACCAGCCTCACTATCGGCGCATTCTCCTGGCGACGGACGGCTCGGCATATTCGGCCATTGCAACCGGGCACGCGCTGTACCTGGCAGAACGGACCGGGGCCGAGCTGACCGTCCTGTACGTCATGAACGTCGACTACCACGTTGGCATCCATCTGGGCGCAGAGGGCCACGAGCTGGCCGAGGAGGCGCGCCGGACGACAGGAGAGGCGCTTCGTCTTGCCGAGACGACGGGTGTCACGGCGCGTGCGCTGATCGTCCGGGGCGAGCCTCGCCATGCGATCGTGAACGTAGCGCGACGGGAGCAACCAGACCTTCTCGTCGTCGGAGCACAGGGCCTGGGAGCTCTGGAGCGCGTCCTGCTCGGCAGCACGTCCACCCACGTGGTGCAGCATGCACCCTGCCCCGTGCTGGTCGTCAGGACGTAACCGAAGGCCCGGCCTCCGACAGCTACAGAACAGACACGGCGCGCTCCGACGAGCGCCAGGCACAGGCTGGGTTTCGTTATCGAAGCGCAGTTCGGGGTATCATTCTTCGTGTCTCGTTGACGTGGCAGCCAGTGGACTGGAAGACCGGCGCAAGACGGGCGCGCCGATCCTGAGCCGGGGAGCTGCCTTTTTTGTGGGCAAAGGGAGCCATGCATGCCAGATGACACGGGGATCGGGAGAGTCAGACAGATAAAAGTCGAGGACGAGATGCGCTCGTCTTACCTCGACTACGCGATGAGCGTCATCACCTCCCGCGCGCTCCCCGATGTTCGGGACGGACTGAAGCCCGCCCAGCGCCGAATCATGGTCGCGATGCACGACTTGAACCTTGCGCCGAACCGACCCTACCGGAAGTGCGCCAAGATCTGCGGCGACACCTCCGGCAATTACCATCCACACGGCGAGTCGGTCATCTATCCAACACTTGTGCGTCTCGCGCAGCCGTTCAACATGCGCTATCGGCTGGTAGACGGCCAGGGCAACTTCGGCTCGATCGACGGTGACCCGCCGGCCGCCATGCGCTACACGGAGGCGCGACTCACCCCGATCGCCATGGAGATGCTCGCGGACATCGACCGCGACACTGTCGACATGGTGCCCAACTACGATAACACGCGCGTCGAGCCGACGCTGCTGCCAGGGCGCTTTCCCAACTTGCTCTGCAACGGATCGGCCGGGATCGCCGTTGGCATGGCGACAAACATCCCACCGCACAACCTCGGCGAAGTGGCAGACGCGCTTCGGCACTTGATCACGCATCCTGAGGCGACGATCGACGAGCTGTCAAAGTTCATTACCGGTCCAGACTTCCCGACGGGCGGCATCCTGCTCACTCGTGAGAAGGACACGAAGACCGGCGAAGTTCGGGACAACCTCAGGAACGCGTACGTCACCGGCCATGGGCGGGTCATTATCCGCGCCAAGGCGGCCGTTGAGGAGCGCAGCGCGGGTCGGTTCCAGATCGTCATCACCGAGCTGCCCTACCAGGTGAACAAGTCGACGCTCCAGGAGCGGATCGCGGAACTGGTGCGCGACAAGAAGCTCGACGGCATCGCC
>JADZDV010000088.1 GCA_020850915.1 Chloroflexota bacterium
ACGGGATCGGTTGCCGGCCTCGGTCCCGTCACGACCTCGTTGTGCACGTCCAGGGGCTCACTGTTGCGTGACACGTCTTGACACCGCGCGTGTCGAGGGATCACGCCGCTCCTCCCCACGGCGAGCTAGTATGGAGTGAACAGCGGCCACGTCCTGAAGGAGGAAGCGCGATGCCCAGAATCCGCTACGTGGATCCCGCGTCGATCGCCGATCCGGAGATCGCCGGCTATCTCGAAGACGCCCGACAGTACGGCACTCCGAGGCCGGAGTCGCAGGCGATCCGCGCCCACAACCCGGCCGTCATCCGGGCCTTCTCCCAGGCCTGGGATGCCACCTTTCGAAACGGCGTCCTCGACCACAGCATCAAGGAGCTGTGTCGCAACTACGTCTCCCAGTCGATCGGCTGCGAGTATTGAGGCGTTCAGCGATCTGTTCGGGCCGAACAGCAAGGTCTCACAGAAGAGAAGTACGCTGACCTGCTCACCTTCCGAGACTCAGACCGGTACTCCGAGCGCGAGAAGACGGCGCTCGCATACACCGAGGCGATCGTGTTCGACGCGACACTGGCGGACGACGCGCTCTGGGAGCGGCTGCACCGTCATTTCAGCGAGCCGGAGCTCGTCGAGCTTGGCTTCTTCGTCGCACTGACCTTCGGCCAGCAGAAGTGGATCGAAACGCTCGACATCCGCCACCGGGAGGTCCTGGCGGACACCGAGGTGGGCCTCGCGAAAGAGCCCGCCGGGTCGGCCTGACAGGAGCTTCGCGGCGCGCGCGGCACACCGACAGGAGCGTGACGGAGTGACTCGGCTATCCAACCCGTTGCGATGGCCTGTAAAGCGGCGCACGGCCCTGTCGGCCGGGGCGCTCCTGCTGGCAGGCGCCCTGGCGCCGGTCGCGCTTCGCCCGCTCCGAGCGACGGCAACGCGGCGAGCCATCGGCGATCGGGATTCGCCCGTCAGGGTGCTCCTGTTCTCGCGCACCGCGGGCTTCCGGCATGACTCGATTCCCGATGCCGTAGCGGCGATCGGGGCGCTGGGCACCGCGTACGGATTCGCGGTGGACGCTTCCGAGGATTCAGCGCTGTTCGACGACACCACGCTGGCGATCTATCGGGCCGTGGTGTTCCTGCTCACCACTGGCGACGTGCTGGGCCCAGTGCAGCAGGCCGCCTTCGAGCGTTACATCCGGGCAGGCCATGGCTACGTCGGCGTGCACTCGGCAAGCGACACCGAGTACGACTGGCCGTGGTATGGCGGCCTGGTCGGCGCCTACTTCGACACCCACCCCGCGATCCAGACGGCGACGGTTCGTCTGGAGCAGCGTGAACACCCGCTGACCGCCGCCCTGTCCGATCCCTGGGTGCGCACGGACGAGTGGTACAACTTCCGCTCCAATCCTCGAGACCAGGTGCAGGTCCTGGCGCGGCTGGACGAGAGGACGTACGATGGCGGCGCCATGGGAGGCGATCACCCGATCGCCTGGTATCACCCGTACGACGGCGGACGCGCCTGGTACACCGCGATGGGACACACCGGGGACAGCTACGTCGAGGTGGCCTTCCTCCAGCACCTGCTCGGCGGGATCGCGTATGCTGGGAACCTGCCCTTCCGCGCGAGCGTCGCTGACCAGCCGGGCGCTACGTCCCCGCGGTCCGCGGAAACGGCGTAGTAGGCTATGTCCCGAGGAGTGGCGGCTGGTCATGCCTGGCGGTGTCCGCGCAGAGCTCGCCTGATGCTCGCGTGACGCGCTGGGCGGAGCGGCCTGACGACGCCGGTTCCCCGAGCGCCGACGCCCCTATTGCCTAACCGGTTGCGAGTCCCCGGCGACTACTCGGCGACGCCTGCCTTCTCGGCAGCCTCGATCGCGGCCTGAATCTGGGCGATGAGTGCCCGGCCGGAGGCGATGTCCAGCTCCACCGCGACGCGCGCGCCCGGTTCGAGGTCCGGGTTCACGAAGTCCAGCAGCAGAGCGTGCTCGCTCCGCAGAGAGCTGGTGTGGTCATACCCCACGTTCGCCTGCGTCACCGGGAACCAGCCTGACGGACCCTTGCCGCCACCCTGCACAGTTGTCTTCAACGCAATCATGGTGCACATCGGCTGCTCCTTCCCATCATGGGTGAATAGTGCGCGGTCCGTCGTGGATGCTACACGAGGTACTGGTTGAAGAACGCGATGATCTTGTTCCAGCCGTCCATCGCCTGCTGCTGCCGGTAGCTCGGTGCGTGGTAGTAGAAGAAACCGTGCCCGGCGCCGTCGTATCGATGGAACATATACGTCTTGCCGTGCTGTTTCAGAATCTCCTCGTGCTGGTTCACCTGCTCGGGACTCGGGCTGGTGTCCTCGTTCCCGAAGAGTCCGATCAGGGGCGCTGTCAGACTTGGCGTCAGATCGGCCACCGCGACCGGTCGCTTCGGAGTGAGCTGCTCTGGTCTCGCTATAACGCCGCCGCCCCAGAGATCCGCTACGGCGTCGAAGCCCGCCACGCGTGAGGCGACCAGCAGAGAGTGCCGTCCGCCTGAGCAGGTTCCGACGATGCCAACCCTGCCGTTGCTGCCGGGCTGCGCCTTGATCCACTGCATGGCGGCCTCGGCATCGGCGACCACCGAGTCATCCGCGACGCCGCCATCACCGCGAACTCTCGCGGCCACGTCATCCGGCGTGCCATGCCCGTATCGCTCGTAGAGATCCGGACACGCCGCGATAAAGCCGTGCTCCGCGAACCGGCGCGAGAATTCGCGATAGAACTCATCCCAGCCCGGCGCATGGTGCAGGAGCACCACGCCGGGATACGGTCCCGGTCCATCGGGGCGGGCAACGTATGCGTGAATCGAGTCTCCACCGCCGCCCGTCATGCCGACGACTCCCGCCACCATGCCGCCCTCGGCATCAGTCCGGGATGTGTTCCACACAGGCTGCCCCCTTCCTGGTTGGCCCTGGCGCCCGCGAAACGGTCGCCCTCCACCTCACTCGGTATGGTAAGAGAATACGCATGGCGTGTCGATCTGGTTTGCTCACGCGCCGAGGACAGCGCGCCCGCGGTGGGGTGGGTTGTCACTTCCTCATCTGGAGAGCCCATGGCTCGCCGAATGTTTCTCAAGGTGACTGGACTGACTGCCGCGGCAAGCGC
>JADZDV010000089.1 GCA_020850915.1 Chloroflexota bacterium
CCCACCGCGCCGAGCGCGTGGCGCTTCAAGGGTAGCGAGGGGTGGCGGATGGATCAAGGCGAGTTTAGTCCCAACGTCGTTTTGTCCTGAGGTCGGTGTCAGAAGGAGATAAGGCACAGAGGTCGAGCCGGGTCGGAGGTGTCCCGGGGGGCATGCCCCGCCGACGATTGGCACGACGTTCGTGCCAGATGTAGTTCTGGCACGGGGTGGTGCCAAAAGTCTGGAGAGGCCAGGAGGGTCGACGCGGAGGTCGTCGCCGCGGTTAGGAAGACGTAATCGCAGCCTCCTGGATGGTTCTCAATGTCTGCCCGCTCATAGTTTTCCACTCCGTCCTGCCGTTTGCGGCGCGTCCGAGTATGACACCAGCCGCGGTGGACGGGGACGGGAGAATATAGTCCTGAGTGAACACGAGACCCAGTCTGTCCGGCACGAGAACACCTTTGGATACGAGTTCTTTACGCGCAGTCCGGAGATAGGCGTGCATGGAGGGTGTCTCCGAAGAGATTGCCCGTGAGCCCGGCAAATATACTTGACGTTCAACAGACCCGTATCCGAGGACATCCTGTCTTTCGCGCGACGTTGACGGCGAATAGCATGGACTACTCTCTCATCTGCGTGACCTTCATAGCCAGGGAGAGTCGCTGCGGCGTCCAAGCTTGTCCATCATCGGCTCCGAGAATCAAATCGTGCTTGTTGCAGTAGTAGAGGCGGTCACAAAGGCGCTTTCTTTCATCCACAATGGGTCGGAAGCGCGCGAGCCATTCGGTCGATTGCTTCTCCGCACGCCAATGGTCGATAAGACCTCCTATTGCAGCACCAATAAGCGCTCCCGGAAGGGCGCCTATCAGAAAAGCTGGCAAACCCACGAATATGCCGACGATGCAGAACACCGTCATCCAAGTCTCCTGGCCGGCGCCCGGGCGGTACGGAATCTCTGGTGGCGCAAGCGTCGTTCGCAGTTCCGAACGGGGCTGCTGTTCTGCATAGACGGCGCTGACTTTTCGGACGTTCTCTGCATGTCCACACTCAGGGCAGACAGGATTTGCCATTACGCCTCCGAGCTAATCGCTTTTCTGTGCGCGCCTTCACGGGATCGCCTTCGCCGACGTAAATCTGTGGAGTGACCCATACTTCAGACAGTCCCTCGAGTACGTAAGCGGCAGTCCGGTCGACCTCTTTGCGTTGGCGCGCTTCCGTGAACAGCGATCAGGGGAATACGAGACCGATTCCGGCCCAATTCGATTTCTCCACGAGCCTGATGCCGTCCGGATCACCGTTCGGCATGAAGATGCGTACTGTATAAGCCCGGCTCTGGCTTGTGGTCATCAGGGTGGGACAACCGCCTTTTCACGACGCTTCAAACGTGCCGATAATTTGGCAGCACTAGAGCTCGATTGTCAACTCAGGGGGCCGCTCGTCAACCAAAGGTCAATGGTGAGGGCTGGCGAGAAGATGGGAGGCGGACGATTACGGACCGCGCCCTGCTGTGACCTGCACGTTCTTAGCGCGGAGTGCTCGGAGTCGCTAGCTGGGATCTGAGCGCACGCTGTTCGCGTCGGAGCAGCTTCTCCAGCGGCAGGGGCTCGGTGCCCGGAGTTTGCCAGAGGACCGGCACGCTCGGCAGGTGGCTCCAGCGATCGAACGTGAGAAAGCCAACGATCTCGACTCCGACGATCGTCGACGTCTCCTCGGCGTTTGAATCGACCGCACGGAGGAGGGCGAGGCGATCGTCAACTGGGTCTACGGTCCACTCAGGAGCGGGCTCCATGAGCACGGTCAGGACGTCAACGTCTGGCCCCGGCCATATGATGGAAGTTTTCACGAGCTCCATATCAGCCTCCGCGAGACTTTAGCCCTTGCCCTGTTGTGCGGTGTGGATATCATGGGCGGCTTGAGTTCAGTCACTCCGCTTGGTCTGTTGAGCATGGACACTCGCTGTGCGGGCCTGGTGCGAGGGCGATAGGATTCTCCCATGCACCACCGCCTCAGCTCGGTACGCGTTTCTGCCAGGAGAAGCTATGAATGACGAAGAGCTGCTCAGACGTATCACCTACAACCCGGAAATCTTTGGAGGGAAGCCCATCATTCGGGGACGGCGGCTCGCGGTGGAGCACGTTCTCGGCATGCTGGCGGCTGGAGATACGCCGGAGTCGCTGATCGAGGCTTATCCCTGGCTGGAACGGGAGGATATTCTCGCCTGCCTCGCGTATGCATACCAGGCTGTCGCGCATGAGCGATATGAGCCTCGCTTGACCTCCTCACCCACGTGAGGCTGCTGCTGGATTCTTGCATCTGGCATGGCGCCAGCGCCGAGCTGCGCGATCTGGGACACGATGTCGTCTGGGTTGGAGACTGGCCTGCGGACCCGGGCGATCAAGCTATCCTGGCCTTCGCTTACGGCGAGCAGCGTGTCCTGGTCACATTGGATCGCGACTTTGGAGAACTTGTGGTGCGTGGCGGCGAGCCACACGCGGGGATTATCAGGCTGGTTGGGGTGAGAGCTAGAGAGCAGGCTTCTCTCTGCAGCGAAGCGATCCAACGGCATGAGGCTCATCTGTTAAATCGCGCGATCGTGACCGCCGGTCCGCGATGGTTCCGAGTTCGTGGCTAGCGTCAAGGGGATGCCCCGTAGGTTGCGTGCCCGATTGGCTATCTGAATAAAGCACGCATTCTACTTCGGAGGGATAAGCGGCATGTTGAAGATCACCGCGGTACGGACGACCCCTCTCCGCGCGGCGCTCGATGCGCCGTTCTGGTCGTCCGGGTTTGTGGGGATGGACCCGAAGTTCGGGATGCACGTCATGCGCTCCGTGCTGCTCGTCGAGGTCGAGACGGCGGACGGGCTGGTGGGGCTGGGGCAGTGCGTCTCGAGCGGGAAGAACCTCTCGGCGCTGGCGGCGTTCATCCAGGACGAGCTGGCGACGTACCTGATCGGCGAGGACGCCTTCGCGCGGGAGCGGCTCTGGGAGACGATGTACCGGGTGGTCTTCCCGTACGGGCGCAAGGGGCTGGCGATCACGGCGATGAGCGGGCTGGACATCGCCCTGTGGGACGTCGTCGGGAAGGCGCTCGACACGCCCATCTACCGGCTGCTCGGGGCGGCGCATGAGGCGCTGCCGGCCTACGCGAGCGTCGGGTTCTATGCTGAGGGCAAGGGGCTCAGGGAGCTGGAAGCCGAGATCAAGCGGGTCGTGGGGCTCGGGTTCCGCGCGGTCAAGATGAAGATCGGCTCGCTGCCGCTGGAGGAGGACCTGGAGCGGGTGGCTACCGTGCAGCGGGCGCTCCCGCCGGGGGCCGGGCTGATGGCGGACGCCAACCGCGCGTACGACCCGAAGACGGCGCTGCGGATGGCCGAGCGGCTGGAGGAGTACGACGTCCTGTTCTTCGAGGAGCCGACGAACCCTGATGACCTGGAAGGGGCGGCGATGGTCGGGACGGGGAGCCCGGTGCCGATCGCGGGATACGAGACGGAGTACACGCGCTACGGCTTCCGGGAGCTGATCACCCGGCGGGCGATCGACGTGGCGCAGCCGAACGTGACCTGGTGCGGAGGGATTACGGAAGGACGGAAGATCGGGGTCCTGGCGAGCAGCTTCCACCTGACGGTGGTGCCGCACACGTTCGGCTCGCCGCTGACGCTGATCTCGAACCTGCACCTGGCGGCCTCGCTGCCGAACGCCACGGCGGTGGAGTTCGACATGACGGGAAATCCACTGATGCGGGAGTTGCTGGAGGAGGTGCCGAGGATTGACGCGGAGAGCCGGGTGGCATTGCCCCAGGGGCCGGGGCTGGGGGTGAGGCTGAACCGCGAGGCGGTGGAGAGGTGGAGAATTCGGTAGGCCCCCATCCCCTGGCCCCTTCCCCCGCGCACGGGGGAAGGGGAGTATGTAATGAAAGGGGCGGCCGCTGCAGCGGCCGCCCCTTTCAAATAACCGGGAAGGGAACGTCAGGCGTTGTTGCCGAGCATGCGGCGAATGACCATCTGGAGAATGCCGCCGTGGCGATAGTACTCCAGCTCCATCGGGCTGTCGATGCGGCAGGTGACCTGGAAGCTGGTCTTCTCGCCGTTCTCACGGGTGAGCTGGACGGTCAACTCCTTGTCGGGGGTGAGGCCGTCGGCGATGCCATGGATGGTGTACTGCTCCCTGCCGGTCAGGCCGAGGGTCTTGCGGGTCTGGCCGGGCTGGAAGGTGAGGGGCAGGACGCCCATCATGATGAGGTTGGAGCGGTGGATCCGTTCGAAGCTCTCCACGAGGACTGCCTTGATGCCGAGGAGCATCGGGCCCTTGGCGGCCCAGTCGCGGCTGCTGCCCTGGCCCCACTCCGAGCCGCCGATGGCGATGAGCGGCACGCCGTCCTTTGCGTATTGCAGAGAGGCGTCGTAGATGGACATCTCCTGGCCGTCCGGCTGGTGGGTGGTCCAGTTGCCCTCCCGACCGGGGGCCAGCTCGTTGCGGAGGCGGATGTTGGCAAAGGTGCCGCGCCACATCACCTCGTGGTTGCCGCGACGCGCGCCGTACTGGTTGAAGTCACGCGGCTGGACGCCGTGCGCCTGGAGGTAGCGGCCGGCCGGGCTGTCCACGGCGATGCTGCCGGCGGGGGAGATGTGGTCTGTGGTGATCGAGTCGCCGAGCATGACGAGCACCCGAGCGTTCTCGATGTCCTGGAGCGGCCTGGGCTGCTTCGTGAAGTCGTCGAAGTAGGGCGCCTTGCGGATGTAGGTGGAGGCGGGGTCCCAGCTCCAGAGGGCTCCGCCGGGGATGGAGAGCGCCCTCCAGTGCTCGTCGCCCGCGAAGACGGTGGAGTACGCCTTCTTGAACAGCTCCGGCGTGACGGCCTGAGCGACGGCGTCGGTGACTTCCTGCTGTGACGGCCAGATCTCGCGCAGGTAGACCGGCTGGCCGTTGCGGTCCTCGGCGATCGGGTCGTTGGTGAGATCGATATCAACGGTACCGGCGATGGCGTAGGCGACGACGAGGATTGGCGAGGCGAGCCAGGCGGCGCGGACCTGGGCGTGGATGCGACCCTCGAAGTTGCGGTTGCCGCTCAGAACGGCTGAGACGACGAGGTCGTGCTCCTTGATCGCCTCGGAGACGGATTCCGGCAGGGGGCCGCTGTTGCCGATGCAGGTCGTGCAGCCGTAGCCAACGGTCTGGAAGCCGAGGGCGTCCAGGTAGGGCTGGAGACCGGCGTTCTTATAGTAGTCCGTGACGGCGCGCGAGCCGGGCGCGAGGCTGGTCTTGACGTGCGGCTTCGTCCGGAGGCCGCGCTCGACGGCCTTCCTGGCGAGCAGGCCGGCGCCGAGCATGACGGAGGGGTTCGAGGTGTTGGTGCAGCTCGTGATGGCGGCGATCACCACAGAGCCGTGGGTCATCTCGCCCACTTCGCCGGCCACCTCGACCTCGACCTTCGAGGGGGCCAACGTGGCGACGCTCCGACCGGCGGCCGGGCCGATGACCGGCTGGCCGTCCGAATAGCGATCGGAGAAGGCGGCGCGGAAGGTCTCCTTGACCTTCGAGAGGGGCACGCGGTCGTGCGGCCGGCGCGGCCCGGCCATGCTGGACTCGACCGTGCCGAGATCCAGCTCGAGCAGGTCGTCGAAGACAGGGGCGGGGCTGGCGTCCGTGTGGAAGAGGCCCTGCTCCTTGGTGTAGCGCTCGACGATCTCAGCAGAGTCCTCGCGGCCGGTCAGACGGAGGTAGCGGAGCGCCTCGTCGTCCACCGGGAAGAGGGAGGCGGTGGCGCCGTACTCCGGGGACATGTTGGCGATGGTGGCGCGGTCGGCGATGGCCAGGCTGCTCAGGCCAGCGCCGCAGAACTCCACGAAGCGGCCGACGACGCCGTACTGACGGAGCATCTGGGTCACGGTCAGGACGAGATCGGTGGCGGTGGCGCCCTCGCGCAGCTGGCCGGTCAGTTTGACGCCGATGACGGCGGGCTTGAGCATGTAGATCGGCTGGCCGAGCATGGCGGCCTCGGCCTCGATACCGCCGACGCCCCAGGAGAGAACGCCCAGGCCGTTGGTCATGGTGGTGTGGGAGTCCAGGCCGACACAACTGTCGGGGTAGGCGGTCAACTGGCCGTTGAAGTCGCGCACCTGGACGACCTTCGAGAGGTACTCGAGGTTGACCTGGTGGACGATGCCGGTGCCCGGAGGCACGACGGTGACGCTGCCGAAGGCGTTCTGGAACCAGCGGAGCAGGGCGTAGCGCTCCCGGTTGCGCTCGTACTCGCGGTCGACGTTGGCGGCGAAGGCCAGGTTTGTGCCGAAGTAGTCAACTTGCACGGAGTGGTCGGTGACCAGGTCAGCCGGGAGGAGCGGATTGATCCGGGCGGGGTCGCCGCCGTTGTCCTTCATCGCCTCGCGCAGCACGGCCAGATCCACAATGGCGGGCACGCCGGTCAGGTCCTGGAGCAGGACGCGGGCGGGCATGTAGGGGAACTCGGGGAAGCTCGGACCCTTCGGGTCCCAGCCAGCCAGAGCGCGAACGTGGTCTTCGGTGGCCGCCTCGCCGCCGCAGTGACGGAGGACGCTCTCCAGCAGGATCTTGACGGTATTCGGCAGGCGATCCAGGCGGGTGAGGCCGGCCTCGGCCAGGGCGCCGAGGCGGTAGTAGGTCAGAGGCCCCTGTGGGCCGTTCAGCGTGGCGCGCGCGCCAAACGCGTGGCTTCCGGTCGACATCGTCGGCTCCAACTCTCCATAGAGACGTCCCAAGAGACGTGCGCTGGCCGTCCTCGACCCGGTGCGCTCTGCGGAGTGGTCACCGGTCCGCCCGTGCTCATGCTTCAGAATTACTGTACCCCTTTGGAAGAGCGCGCGCCGAGGTGGGGGATGGTACGCGCTTGCGTGGGTTCGGATGGCGGGACGCTGAACCGTCAGAGCGCTGCGCTGAGGTCACTCCAGGGAGGATGTGAGGCTTCCAGGAGGGCGCTCCTCCTTGCGCGGGTCATTGGTGGCGCTGATGTGGAGCACACGAGAGGCACTCGCCATGATGTAGACGTCGCACTGGCGGTCCAGTGGCGTGTAACTCATCTGCCTTGAAGCTTACCGTCCTGGGGTCGTCTGTACGCGACTGTCATCCAGGGAAGCGTGCAAGAACAACCGATTAGTCTCCCTGCCACTCTCGACCACAATCGGTTGTGGCGTGAGGTGTGGCAGAAGCGGTCAGTCCGCCATGCGACCAGGAGGACACCACACAGTGTTGTGTCCACGCGAGACTCTAACGCGGCGGTTGTGCCAGAGAGGGCTGAATTCGCGTGATCAGCGGGGCCGCTCCCTCTGGTCCCCCGAGCCTCCTGCAACAGTGTTCGGGGGCGCCCGATCGCTGTCGATTGCTGGAACAGGGCACCCGGGGGCGATATACTGGCTGGGATACCGAGTGCTTGTGAACCAACCAGACGCGGGCAGCCAGTGGGCAGGTGAGGATATCGGCGTGCTAGCCGACGAAACGCTCGTTGCGTGTCTAGGTCAACGCGACCTGCAAGCGCTCGAGGAGCTGTATCGGCGGCACGCTCGGGTTGTCTACTCGATGGCGTTCAAGCTGCTCACTGAGGCTACGGCGGCCGAAGAAGTCGTCCAGGAATGTTTCCTCAAGCTCTGGCGGCAGCCGGAGCGCTACCAGCGCGATCGCGGCAAGCTGCTGCCCTGGCTGCTCGGTGTCGCGCACCACCGTGCGATCGACGTGCTGCGACGCCAGCGACTGGAGCGCCGCCACCACGTGGATCGAGACACCGCCGTCCTGGACGTTGGCGGCGGGGCTGATCTGGACACGCAGGTCTGGGGCAACATGCAGGCCGAGGCGGTCGGCCGCGCGCTCCAGCGGCTGCCCGATTCGCAGCGTGTCGCCCTGGAGCTTGCATATTTGCGCGGAATGACTCAAAGTGAGATCGCGGTGTTTCTCGGGGAACCGCTTGGGACGATCAAGACGCGGATGCGTCTCGCACTGCAAAAGCTGCGTGCGACGCCTGAACTCGTGGCATTAGTGGCGGACGCCGGATGATGACTCGGGACTGCGAGCAGCTCGTGGACCTCCTGCCCGGCAGGGCACTGGGTGCTCTGGAGGCTGGCGAGGACGAGGTCGTCGAGCGACACGTCGATCGCTGTCCTGACTGCGCCTCAGAGCTGGCCGAGTACCTCCGGGTGAGCGCCCAGCTCGCGGCGCTCGCCCCGGCGCACGATCCACCCCCGGAGCTTGGAGCGCGGATCTTGGAGGCCGCGCGGGCGGACCTGGAAGATGCGCCGCCACGGCTGGCGGCGCTGCCGCGCCGGCCCATGCGCTGGAGCCTGGCCGGCTGGTGGCGGCAGGTGTCGCCACAGGTCGCGGCGTTCTCGCTCGGCGCCGCCGCGCTGGCGATCGGCTGGGGCTACAGCACCCAGCAGAGCCTGGATCGCATGCAGAGCCAGTTGAACGACACGCAGCAGCAGATCGACCGTATTCGCGACAGCTATCAGACGGTGGCGCTGGTGCTGGCAAGCGGGGACATGCGCGTTCAGAACCTGGGGCCGGGCGAGGTCACGGCCACGGCTTGGGGCAAGGTGTGGACCGATCCGAGCACCGGCAAGGGCATGCTCATGGCGAAGGGCTTGCCGGCTGTTGACGCGGGGCACTGCTTCCAGGTCTGGCTGACGCGGGATGACCAGCGGATTAGCGCCGGCTTCCTCTACCCCGTTGGCAACGGCGTCTACTACACCGTGCTCCAGGCGCCCCGCCCGGTGACGGACTACCAGCGAGTTGGCGTGACGATCGAGCCCACGGGCGGAAGTCCAGGGCCGACCACGCCGAGAGTCGTCGGCGGGACGATCTAAACCAGAGCCGCGGTGGGAGCCGCATGGTCATGCCAGCAGCGTCCGCGGGTTCACCGTAGCTTTGGTTTAGGAGCGACTGGGAGCTGTCAGCTACAGGGCTTCGGTGCGCCGCCCCCGGCGACCGTGTCGAACGACTGGCCGCAGGAGCACGACTTCACGGCGTTCGGGTTGCGAACCTGGAACCCGCCGCCCATCAGGCTCTCTTCGTAATCGATCTCCGAGCCCTGGAGCAGGGTGGCCGAGAACGCGTCTACGAGCACCTTCACGTTGCCAAACGGCACGACGGTGTCGTCCGGGTCCACGTTCGCGTCCAGCGACATGCCGTACGAGTAGCCGGAGCAGCCGCCCGGCATGACATAGACCCGAAGTCCCGCGTCCGGCGTGCCCTGCTTCTGTAGAACGCTCTTCAACTGCGTCTGCGCTTCTTCTGTCATCGTCAGCATCGTCTCACTCACTACCTTCCGCCCGGACTAAGATAGTGTAGCAACGCCCAGGGAAGGCCTGCACGAATGCCACGCTCTTACCGGGGATCCCATCCCGGGCTCACCACGGACCTCTACCAGCCGGACGCCGCCTATGTGAGCTGGCGGGCGGGGATGAACGGCCTGGCGACGTTCGACCTGTACGCCCGGTCCGCGCCGTTTGGCGGAGCCTACATGCTGGTCGCTGGCCTGGAGATGGCGCTCGAGTTCATTCGCGAGTTCCACTATAGCAACGAGGACCTGCACTTCCTGGCGCAGATTCGCGACTACGATCCCGGCTTTCTGGATTCGCTCCGCGAGCTGCGCTTCAGCGGTGAGGCGCTCGCCATGCCAGAGGGCTCGATCGCCTTTCCAAACGAGCCGCTCCTGCGGGTGACCGCGCCGTTCCAGGAGGCAGTCCTGCTCGAGTCGGGACTCCTGCAAGCGGTGAATCTCGCCACGCTGATCGCCACGAAGGCGTCGCGCGTGGCGTACGCCGCGAGTGGCCGGCGGGTGGCCGAGTTTGCCCTCCGCCGGGCCCAGGAGCCGTACGTGGCGACGCGCTCCTCGTTCATCGGCGGCTGCGCGACGACCTCGTTCCTGGGCGCGGCCTACCAGTTCCGGCTCTTCGCCACCGGCACGATCCCCCCTGCGCTCGTACAGCTTTTCGACACCGAGCGGGAGGCGTTCGAGGCCGTGGCCGAAACGTTTAACCGCTACACGCTGCTGCTGGACACCTACAACGTCGAGCGCGCGCTCCAGACGGCGGTCGAGGTGGCGCGGAAGTACCGTGACAAGCTCGGCCACACCCTCGCCGCGGTCCGGCTCGACAGCGGCGACCTGGCCGGGACCAGCCGCTATGTCCGCACGGTGCTTGATCGTGAGGGGCTGCACGACGTCCGAATCGCCCTCAGCGGGGATCTCGACGAGTTCGAGATCGAGCGGCTCGTCCACGAGGGCGTACCGGCCGACTCGTTTGGCGTTGGCACGAGTCTGGGCGTTGGAGCCGGGTCGGTCGAGCACGGCGTGGAGGGCGGCGCGCTGGGCGGAGTCTACAAGCTCGTTCAGTACGACGATGCCGCGGGGAACAGCCATCCGAAGGTCAAGATCGCGGACGTGAAGAGCACCTGGCCGGGTCGGAAGGAGGTCTTTCGTCTTGGCACCTTTGAGCGCGACGTCATCCAGCTTGACGACGAGCCCTGGCCGACGGGCAGCGCCGAGCGTCTGCTCAAGCCGGTGGTCAGCAACGGACAGGTTGTGTCCGGCAGCCTGCCGCCGCTCTCGGAGATCTGGGAGCTGGCCCAGGCAAACCTGCGCGTCCTGCCGACGGAGTACCGACAGCTCGTGCCGACGCGGCCGTATCCGGTGGAGTTCAGTCAGAAACTGAGGGAGCTGCGCGCGCAGGCGATCCCTGGCGAGGGCGAGGGCCTCAAGCCGTTGAGCGAGGTCGCCGAGCGCTGAGGCCGCGGGGCGCGCGGGACGCCTGGCCGGATCGGCAGCTCAGAGACGGCACTCTTGCTGGTAGCCGCTATTGTCGGCGATGAGCGCCTCGATGCTGCCGGGATCCTGCTGATAGATCGAGAGCTTCCAGTTCAGCGACTTCTCCAGGTCGTCACGAGGGTTCGGTTTGCCGCGCGCCCCGACCAGCTCGCCCCAGGTCTTGGCTTCCTCCGCGAAGGCGCGCGCCTCCGCGGCGACACAGCCACGGGGTGAGCGCATGTCCACGCCCGCTATCCAGTCCGCGACATGTTTGGCCTCGTGCTCCAGGATCGCCGCGAGGGCGCGGGGGTCGCCACGCGACCATCGACGGTTGATAGAGATCAGCGACTGACCAGGAATGTAGATCCCCGCGGCCTGGGGGTCCATAAGCTGCCACTCGAGGCGTGTGGCCGTCTGCGAGAGCGCGTTGAGCGACCAGAAATGCTGCGCATCGAAGAGCGCGCGCAGGGGCGTCTCGAAGCCTGGCTGAGCCTGGATGCTGAAGCCCGGGAGGTCGACGAATCCCGGCCGGGGCCGGATCAGGGCGCTGTCGGCCGCCGCCGCTCCCGGGGCGGTGGGAGCCGGGGCCGCGGGGGGCGCAACCGCGGCGGTCGGAGGCGCCAC
>JADZDV010000090.1 GCA_020850915.1 Chloroflexota bacterium
TCGTGCGGGGTGATGTCAACGAGCGGCAGCCCGCCCTTGATCTTCAGCGTCAACAGCTCCGTCAGGTTTGAGGCGTAGGCGTCGACCTTCTTGTTCTTGACGGCGTCGAAGGCGGTGGCACTCGCCTCGCCGATCGGGATCATCTTGATGTCCTTCTCGGGGTCGATGCCCTTGACGCGCACGGCCTGACGGAGGAACGCCACTTCGCCGCCACCGGGCTCCGAGATGCCGACGTTCTTGCCTTTGAGATCCTCTATCTTCGTAATGCCGCTGTCCTGGAGCGTGGTGATGTAGAAGACCGTGCCGTAGGTCCAGATGTAGATGCTCTTGACATCGTTACCCTGGCCAAGCGCGTTCAGGGTTGCAGGCATGGATGGCAGGCCCACGTCTACCTTGCCCGCGATCAACTGCTGCATGAGCGCGCCGCTCCCACCGGCGGTGGCGATCTGGACCTCAAGCCCCTCGTCCTGCCAGAACTTGCGGTCGCGCGCAATGTACGGCGCATAGAGCGCGCCAGTCACGCTGTTGTTCGGCATGAGGTACGTGAGCTTCTGGAGCGGGCCGGTGGGCTTCGCGGCGGCCGCTGGAGCGGCGGTCGCTGGGGCGGCTGCCGGACTGGCCGCCGGGCTCGCCGCCGCGGGTGGCGCGGCCGGCGCGGCCGGCGCTGCCGTGGGCGCCGCGGCCGCCGGCTTCGCCGGGGCGGTGGCTGCCGGAGCTGCTGGAGCCGTTGCTGCCGGCTTGGCGCCGGTGTCTTTCGCGGGCGCCGGCGATGGCGCCGGCGCGGGCTGGCAGGCCGTCAATACCATGGCCAGCGACAACACGCCAGCCACGACGATCCGGTGTCCCGTTGCTCGTCTCACGAAAAGCCGCATTGCCTACCTCTCCCTGAGTGAAGCTCCGAACGGTGACCGACCACTATCGGCCGCGAAGGGCGATCCTCCACGGGCTGTTGTTGCTGCGCGTGCCCGCCAGTCGTGGTCCCAGCCGCCGCGGACAACGCACGCTCCTTGGATCGTATCGCGACAGTCTTCCGAGTGCAAGCATTTATTTCGGCGACAGGTGCCATTTCGTCACCGCCGCTCAGCGGGCTCACACGCCTGGACGCGCGGCAACACGTTCCGGGGAGAGCACCAGGCGCGCGCCCGGGATCTCCCGTGGGACGATGAGCACCGCTCTGCCGAGGCCGAAAGGCTCCGCGCGGGAGATCGCCGGTCGGACCAGTGAAACGGCGCGGTCGATATCGGCGACGGTCAGCTCAACGGCGAACGTGCCTGGCCCGTTGGCCAGCAGCTCGGCGTACACGGGCGACTCGCGCGTGGTCGGGCAGGCGAGAGCGATTGTCTGGCGGCCGGCACACAGCCGCACCGTCGTCGCGCCCAGCCAGGCGTTGACCTCGACGCCCGTGGGTTGCAGCCCCAGCGTCGACGAAAAGAGGTCGGTGGCCTCATCGAGATCTTCGACCGCCAGCACGAGGCCGCGGACAGCCTGCAAGCCGAGCGCGTGGGGCTCGATCTCGCCGCGTGAGCGGAGCTGGCCCAGAAGCTGTTCGTCGCGGAGCCCGTGCTCGATGAGGAACGGCAGCTCCCGCCGTGCGAAGACCTCGCCGACGCTGACGGTGCGCCAGGTGAGCAACGATCCGTCCGGACGTCTGCGCTCGCCGGCGGTCGGCCCCTGGATGGCCGCTCCGCCCTTCGTCATGGCCGCGGCTTCAGCGTCAGCGTCGTCCGTGGCCAGGGCGAAGCCCAGCCAGCCTTCTGCGCCGCGTGAGAGATAGGACAGGAGCCCACGGCGGAAGCCGCTGGACTCGGCGACCTTGCGATTCTCGATCGCCAGGAGCTCGAGATACTCGAGCCCCGCACGCGCGATTGCGTTGTGCGTCCCCCAGCGCGGGTGGCGACCACCCGGTCGAACGGTGAGCCCGAGACGCTCCATCGCCGCTGAGGCTCGCTCTAGATCGTGCACGGCGAGAATTGCGTGATCGAACCGAGTGACCACCTGGCTCCTTTCAGGGACGCGTGGCGTGTGATCCCGACGAGCGCTGTGCCGGTATGCCGTGGCTCGCTCGGCACGGCGTCCGCCAGTCCGACGTGAGTGGAAAGTCTACGGCACGCTTACGGTCTTCTAACGGGATTCTTAAGCGCCAGACTCTACACTGTCAGTAAACCAGGCAGGTCTGGCAGCGGCGTATCGTGTGCCGGGCGACATCGAATGGAGGTAGGCGTGGCAGATCCCAGAGACGAGCCAGCCGCCACAACGTCATCTGCTGAGGAGGCAGGGGAAGAGCCTCGCGACGAGCTGCAGGAGCAAAGGCAGCTCGCGGAGACCTATCTCGATCTCGCGAGGCGAACGCAGGCGGAGTTCTTGAACTACAAGCGTCGAGTGGAGAACGAACAGTCGGCGCGAGCGGAAGCGGCGCGTGCAGAGGTCGTCCTGGCGCTGCTGCCGACGCTGGACGAATTCGAGCTGGCGATGCTCCACCTTCCCGGGGAGGCCAGGACCACAAGCTGGGTTCAGGGCATCACCCTGATCGAGCGGAAGCTGGGCAGCGCGCTCGAACGGCTGGGCGTGCAGCGCATCGGCGAGGTGGGCCAGCTGTTCGATCCCTCCGTGCACGAGGCCGTCCTGTACGACGACCGCGGCGAACAGCCTGAAGGACATGTCTCGGCGGTGCTGCGACCTGGCTACCAGTTGGGCGGTCGGGTGATCCGTCCGGCGCAGGTTGCAGTGGCGCAGGACACCGGCCGCAAGACGACGCGGCAGGCGCACGCTGAGCCGACGGGTGCCGTGGACTCGCAGGCGGCCGAGCGGGAGTAGCGTGGCGAATCGCCGCTGGAGCATCGAAACGAAGGAGCAAGAACATGGCTAAAGTCCTGGGTATCGATCTAGGAACAACCAACTCGGTGGTCGCGATCCTGGAAGCGGGTGAGCCGTCCGTTCTCGAGAACGCGGAAGGCAACCGCATCACACCGTCTGTGGTCGCGGTGAACCCCAAGTCGGGCGAGCGCATGGTGGGGCAGGTGGCGCGCCGCCAGGCCATTACCAACCCTGAGAACACGATCTTCTCGATCAAGCGGTTCATGGGCCGCAAGTACGACGACGTCGAGGTGCAGCGTGCGCTGGGCGCGGTGCCGTACAAGGTCAGCCGCGCGGCCAATGGCGACGTTCGCGTCACCCTGGCCGGCAAGCAGTACAGCCCGCCCGAAGTCAGCGCGATGATCCTCCAGAAGATGAAGGCGGACGCAGAGGCGAAGCTGGGGGAGAAGGTCAATCAGGCCGTCATTACGGTGCCGGCCTACTTCAACGACGCGCAGCGACAGGCGACGAAGGACGCCGGCAAGATCGCCGGTCTGGAAGTGCTGCGGATTATCAACGAGCCGACCGCGGCGTCGCTGGCGTACGGCCTGGACAAGGCGCACCGGGACGAGGTGATCGCCGTGTACGACCTCGGCGGCGGCACCTTTGACATCTCGATCCTGCGCGTTGGCGACGGCGTCTTCGAGGTGCTCGCCACCAACGGCGATACGTTCCTCGGTGGCGACGATTTCGACAATCGCGTCATCGACTGGGCCATTGACGAGTTCCGCAAGGACCAGGGCATCGACCTGCGACAGGACCGGATGGCGCTCCAGCGGCTGAAGGAGGCCTCAGAGAAGGCCAAGATCGAGCTGTCCAGCACGCAGCAGACGGAGATCAATCTGCCGTTCATCACCGCCGACGCGAGCGGGCCGAAGCACATGGCGCTGACGCTGACGCGAGCCCGACTCGAACAGCTCACCGCGGACCTGGTGGAGCGCACCCGGACGCCGGTCGTGCAGGCGCTGAAAGACTCCGGCATCGAGGCGAGCAAGATCGATGAGGTGGTGCTGGTCGGCGGCCAGACCCGTATGCCGGCTGTGCAGGAGGTCGTAAAGAGGATTTTCGGCAAGGAGCCGCACAAGGGCGTCAATCCCGACGAGGTCGTGGCGGTGGGCGCGGCGGTCCAGGGCGGCGTGTTGAAGGGCGAGGTGAAGGACGTCCTGCTGCTGGACGTCACGCCGCTGACGCTCGGCGTGGAGACGTTCGGCGGGGTGATGACCCCGCTGATCCAGCGGAATACGACCATCCCGACGGCAAAGAGCGAGACGTTCACGACCGCGGCGGACGGCCAGAACCAGGTAGAGATCCACGTCCTGCAGGGCGAGCGCCCGATGGCGGCGGAGAACCGCAGCCTCGGCAAGTTCGTCCTGGATGGCATCATGCCGGCTCCGCGCGGCGTGCCGCAGATCGAGGTGACGTTTGACATCGACGCGAACGGCATCCTGAATGTCTCGGCGCGCGACAAGGCGACGGGCAAGGAGCAGCGGATCGTCATCCAGGCGTCCTCTGGTCTGGCGCCAGACGAGATCGACCGGATGGTGAAAGAGGCGGAGACTCACGCGGAGGAGGACCGCCAGCGGCGATCTCGCATCGAGTCGCACAACATGGCGGACAGCGCGGCGTACGCGGCTGACAAGCTGCTGCGCGAGCACGGCGAGCGGATCGCGTCCGAGCTGAAGGCGAGCATCGAGGGCAAGATCGCCGAGGTCCGCTCGGCGCTCGAGCGTGACGACCAGTCGGGCTGGGAGGCGGCGATGCGAGAGCTGAACGAGCTGGTGCAGCAGGCCGGCGCGGCAGCGTACGCGGCGCAGGGTGATGGCGCTGGCGGCGAAACCGGCAGCGGCACGCCTCCGCAGGCGGGTACAGTCGAGGGAGAGTTCCGGGAGGTCTGACCCCGGCCGTCCGGTACGCCGCCGCCCGCCAGCAGAGTTGAGGGAGCATTCTAGGAGGCCTGACCCCAGCCGTCCGGTACGCCGCCGCCCGCCAGCAGGGTTGAGGGAGCATTCCGGGAGGTCTGACCCCCAGCCGTCCGCTGAAGGCCAGCGCCCGCGCGTCCAGGCGCGGTTCTGAGGAATACCGCTGGAGCGGCCAGCGTTGCACTCTAGAGGGTAGGAAACCCCGGAGGCTGCTGTGGAGTTCGTCGCGATTGTCCTGACGCTGGTCGGACTCGACGTGGCCGCGATTCGGTGGGGTGTGGACAGCAGGGACGCCTTCCACAGTCCCGAGTGGCTGCGCCGGCAGTTGTGGACCGGGCCGAAGTAGCCGTCGCGACGTGACCTCTCGCCGCCCGAGCGGCCCTCACTCAGCCGGCGGGCCGGATGGCGACCCCCGGAGGCGCTTGATCGCGTGAATGAGGGCGGCGACGTTCACGCTCCAGCCGATGCCGAACGATCGGTCGGTGATGACCCGTGGGGACGACGGATCCCAGAGCGACTGACGCAGCCGGGCCACGGTTGGTGGTCGGAAGTCGTAGGGGAGCCAGCCCCAGAGGCGACCGTGCCAGGCGCGCTCTGCAGACGGATGCTTCAGCTCCTCGCGCACCGCGGCGACGATGAGCGCCAGCCCCAGGCCGGCAATGAACCCCTTCCATCCCGACAGTGGATTGCTGCTTCGTTCCATGGCGCACCCTCCTCAGGCCAGGCGGTCTGTCCGTCATGGAGGATTGTAGAGCAGCGCTCCCACCTGACCTCCCCCTGCTGAGAGGAGCAGCGGGTCGTCGCCCTCCCGGCTGGCACCAAGCCTCGCAGCACCACGAACCCCCGCCTGTGCCCCCGCTGGGGACCGGGTGGGGAGATCCCACGGACCATGACGTGGAGCTGCCAGTGCCCCCCGCCGCGGGGTCGTGTTGGGGGGTAGAGCCCGCATCGGGTGTGCCGATGGGTGGAGGCGGTGCTAGCTGGGGTCGATGACCCGGTGGTCCAGGCGTTCGGCGAGAAGGGCCTGGGCGCGCTGCATCCAGGCCTGGGAGAACAGCAGCTTTGTTGGGTCGTAGCTCCAGGCCTGACCGCTCTCACAGCCAATCACGTCGGGGGAGGTGCAGCGATAGGTCATGTGGTAGTAACCACCGTCGCTGGTGTCCAGCATGCGGCTGTTCAAGGCATCCACGTTGTCACGCGCCCAGGCTAGCCAGACCGGATCTCCATCCTCATCGTAGAGGTGAAGCAGAGCCTGGCTCACCCAGGCGGCATACGGTGTGTAAACCGCGTCGACATCGCGCTCGAGACGGTACCCCCCGAGCTCGGGGTCCCAGAACGCCGCGTGGAGCGCTCTGCCGAGCGACTGCGCCTTCGCGAGCCGCTCAGGCAGTTGACCCTGGATTCTCCCGAGGAGGAGATTGACTTCGATCGCGATCGCCTGGTCGTAGCCGAAGTAGCGGTCCTCCATCAACGTTCCGGTCTGGTCCGCTGTGCTGCTGTGGCGGATGCCCAGGCGATAGAGTCCCACCCGCGGGTCGTAGGTGGTCGCGTCCAGCCAGGCGAGTGTCTGCAGGGCCTGATCCAGATAGCGGACGTCGTTTGTGGCTAGGTATAGCCGGAGGAAGAGCTCCGCCGCGGCCGCGTTCGTCTGAGTGGGCTTGCCCTCTCGCATCAGGCCGCGGTTGGTATACCACCAGTAGCCGCCGCCGAAGGTCGAGTCCCAGAGGCCGCCCTCCAGCAGGTAGTCGCCGGCGCTGCGCGCTAGCGTCAGCAGGCGGTCGCGCTGCGACACGTCGGTCGTCGCCTCGCGCGCTTCGAGGAACGCCAATCCGATGACGGCGTTGTCGTCGGCGTAGGTGTCGCGTGTCGTGGTGTTCTGGCCATCCACGTCCGCGCGGGGGTAGAAGCCGTAGTCGGGCCGCTGCAGGCCGGTCATGAAGTCGACGAGGCTGATCATGTCGCAGGTGACCGAGAAGTCTGCCAGAGGGATGAACGCCGCGTCAGCCTGAAGCTGGATGGCGAGGTACCACTGGTCGCTGAGCCTGGAGCCAACGGCGCGCGCGAAGCTCAGCGCTTCCCCGCTCCCACACGCCGTGCCGCCGGCGGGGAACGCGAGCTGCCGCAGGCTGAAATCGCGCGTCCTGCGCGCCGCGTCGAGGTAGTACCGTGCCTCACTGACCATGCGAGCTTGCCAGACCGAGATCCCACAGGAGATGGTGAGCGCAGCCGCCAGGACGAACAGCGCCACCAGTTGCAGGGGCCGGGGTCTGACGTCGCGCACGTCGAATTCTAGCCGTCCAGGTGGTCGATCGGCCGACCGGGCGGGCTCTGCTTTCGTTCGGGCCATTCCCGCGGCGTGAGCGGGGGCGGGCCGTAGAATAGGAGTGGCAGGCCGTGGCGCCTGGCAATTCTGGAGGTCAGATGACTCCCGAGCTGCTTCTGGTCAGCAGCATGAGACGCGGTGACAGCGACGGGCCAGCGTCCAGGCTGAAGCCGACCCTGCTCGACTCCGACCAGGCGGAGCTGGGGGAACGTCTGCGGGCGCTCGGCGAGCCGCCGTTCCGGGCGAAGCAGCTCTACGCCGCGCTCCACCACCGCCTGGCAGACGAATGGAGCATGCTGCTGGAGCTGCCGAAGACGCTGCGCGGGCGCCTGGCGGCCGAGTATCGATTGCGCCCGTCCGAACTGGTGACAGAGCTGGTCTCCCGCGACGGTACGCGGAAGCGGCTCCTCAGGTTGAGTGACGGGCAGGAGATCGAGACGGTTGCCATTCCAGCCACTTCGCCCCAGGAGAAAAGGCGCCTGTCCGTCTGCGTCTCGACCCAGGCCGGCTGCGCGATGGCCTGCACGTTCTGTGCGACCGGGACGATGGGCCTGGCGCGGAACCTGACGCCCGGAGAGATCGTGGACCAGGTGTACGGATTCGCCCGTGACCGAGAGTCGGACCGTCGTCCGACCCACGTCGTGTTCATGGGCATGGGCGAGCCGCTCCACAATTACGAGGCGACGCTGCGCGCGATCCGCCTGCTCTGCGATCCGGCCGGGATGCACCTCTCGCAGCGACGGATCACCCTGTCGACCAGCGGTCTCGTGCCGGAGATCAACCGTCTGGCCGAGGAGGGGCTGGAGATCACCCTGGCCATCTCTCTCCACGCGGCGACCGACGCGTCGCGGAGCAGGATGATGCCGGTCAATCGGCGCTATCCGGTCAGGCAGGTTGTCGAGGCGGCACAGGCGTATGGCGAGCGGACCGGCCGCCGCGTCAGCTACGAGTACGTGCTGCTCGGCGGGGAGAACGACCGGCCTGAAGACGCTGAGGCGCTCATCCGGCTTCTGCCGAGGCGGTTGTCCCACGTGAACCTGATCCCATATAACCGGACGGACGCGGCTTACCGGAGCTCGGCCGTGGAGGAGGCGCATCGCTTTCTCACACGGCTAACGGAGGCCGGTCTGTCCGCGACCATGCGAGCCAGCCGCGGCCGCGACATCGCCGCGGCCTGCGGCCAGCTCAAGGTCGAGAACGCCCGACGGGCTGGAGGTCAGCGGAGCAGCGAGAGCGGCTGGTAGACAAGCCAGGCGAGCGCGGCGCACAGTGGGATCGTGATGATCCAGGCCGTCACCATGTTGCCGGCTACGCCCCAGCGGACGGCGTTGAAGCCGCGCGTAGCGCCGACCCCGAGGATTGACGAACTGATCACGTGGGTTGTGCTGAGCGGAAACCCCAGCCGCGAGGCTACTTCGAGCACCGTGGCAGCCGCGGTCTCGGCAGCGAAGCCGTGGATCGGCTGCAGTTTCGCCAGGCGGGTGCCCATCGTCTTGATGATCCGCCAGCCACCGGCGGCGGTTCCCGTCGCCATCGCGGCTGCCGCCGTGACGATGACCCAGAGTGGGACATCGAACGTCTGAATCGCGCCATGGGTGTAGAGGGCAAGGGTGATGATGCCCATGGTCTTCTGGGCGTCGTTGCTGCCGTGGCTGTACGCCATGAAGGCGGAGGAGAAGAGCTGCAGCCGGCCAAACAAGGAGTGAATGATCGCGGGGTGGACGTAGCCGAAGAACCGCAGGATGACGACCATCAGGCCGAAGGCGATGGCGAAGCCGATCAGGGGCGACAGCACGAACGGCAGGATGACCTTCAGGAAGAGCGAGTCCCAGAGCGGTACCCCAGGGCCAGCGTGCGCCATCCCTGCGCCGACGATCCCGCCGATGAGCGCGTGACTGGAGCTTGACGGAATTCCGTAGTACCAGGTGATGAGGTTCCAGGTGATCGCGCCGAGGAGGGCGGCGACTACCGCCAGCTCGGTGATCGAGTCCGGAGCGACGAGTCCCGCGCCGATCGTCTTCGCGACCGCCGTCCCGGTCAACGCGCCCACGAGATTGAGGCCCGCGGACATGAGAATCGCCGGGGCGGGCTTCAGTACGCGGGTGGCCACCACGGTTGCGATGGCGTTCGCGGTGTCGTGAAAGCCGTTAATGAAGTCGAACGTGACGGCGAGGATGACGACGACGACGAGGATAGCAAAGTCGCTAGGCATTCTTCTGGGCCACGGCGGTGAGCACGTCGGCGACGTCCTCGCAGCGGTCGGTCGCGTCTTCGATGAGCTGGAGGATCTCCTTCCAGCGGAAGAACTCGAACCAGTCGCTGCGCTGCTCCACCAGCCTGGCGAGCCCCAGCCTCAGCACACGGTCGGCCTCGTTCTCGAGCCGGTTGATCTCGATGGCATGGGTGCGGACTTGTCCCAGCGACTTCTTGTCGGCCAGCAGCGGCACCGCGGTCGCGATCTGGCCGGTCATCTGGCGCAGCAGGTCGCTCAGCTCGATCGCCTCCGGTGTTGGCTGCTCGACGCGGTAGAGGAGCAGCGCGTCGGCGGTGGCCTCGATGTAGTCCACGACGTCGTCGAGTCGGCTCGTAAGCGATCGAATCTCGTCACCCTCCATCGGGGTGATGAACGTCCTGGACAGCAGGTCGATGGTCTCGTGGACGATGAAATCGCCCTTGTGCTCGAGCTCGGTGATCTGGGCAACCTTGCTGGGCGCGTGCGTGAAGTCGGTCAGCAGGGCGTGAAAGATCTCCGCGGTCTCGTGAGCATTCTGCGCGGCCTTCGTGAACCACTCGAAGAAGCGTTCCTCGGCCGGGAGGATCGAGAACCGGGCCATCAGCCGGCCTCCAGGTTGCAGTCTCCCTGAGACTATAGCGCACCGCGCGAGCGCTTCCCGCTCAGTCGAAGAGGCACAGCGTTGCGAGCGCGCGCTGCATCCACGCCTGGCTCACGGAGTGCTTGACCGGGTCGACCACCGCCGACGCGCCCGACTGGCAGCCTGGCGCAGTCAGGTCCTGGCAGGCGTAGAAGCGCTGGAAGTAGCCGCCGTTCCCGGCGTCCCAGGCCCGGGCGTTGAGCGCGTCGGTGTTGCCGCGCGCCCGGTCGAGCCAGCGTGGATCGTGGTCGAAGGCGTAGAGCGCGAGGAAGGAGGGGGTCAGCCACGCGCTGTAGACGACGAAGACCCCCGGCACGCCGGCCTCCAAACGATAGCCGCCAAGCGCAGGGTCCCAGAACGTCGGATCGATCCGCTCGGCGATGGCGCGTGCGCGTCCGGAAAAGGCGCCCCGTCCGTCGAAGAGCCGCTCGGCGACCAGCAGCGCCTCGATCGCGATGCCCTGGTCGTAGTTGAAGAAGCGGTCCTCGACCACCTCGCCCTGACGCTCGACGAGATCCTGGTAGTGCACGGAGTAGCGGTAGAGGCTCGCCTCGGAGTCCCAGAGGCGGTTGTCCAGCCACTGCAGCGTGCGGACTGCCCATGCTCGGTACCGGCCGGCTCCGGTCGATTCGTAGACGCCGAGCAGCTCGGCAGCGGCCAGCGCGTTCGTCTGGGCTGGCTTCCCTTCGATGGAGTCGCCGTGTCTATCGTTCCACCAGAAGCCGCCGCCAAAGACTTCGTCCCAGACGCCGGCGGAGATCAGCCAGTCGGCAATGGCGGTCGCACGTCCGAGAGCGAGCGCCCGCTCGTGCGGTGTCGTGGCGAGGCGCGCGACTTCGAGCCAGAGCATCCCGGCGTAGGCGTTGTCGTCGACATACTTGTCTGAGCTCTGGAGCTGCACGCCCTGGATGTCGAGGCGTGGAAAGTAGCCACCCTCAGGCTTCCGGGTGTCCCAGAACCATTCGAGGAACGTCAGACCCCGAAGCGCCTCACACAGGGCCGCCTCGTCCCCGGTACGGGCGAGGGCGAGGTCTGCCCAGATCTGTGAGACCAGGTACCAGGCGTCTGTCATGTCCCGTAGCTCGTCGTCGCGCGCGAGGCTGATCGCCACCGATCGCGCGCAATCAGGGCCGCCAACAAAGTGCAAGAAGTGGCGCTGAGTGAACGCCTGGGTCTCCCGAGCCCGCGCGAGGCGCACCAGCGCGATCGGACTCGACGGCGGCGCTCCTTGAGCGCCGGCCGGGTACGGTGGTACGGCGAGACCCAGTGCGACAGCGAGCAGCGCCGCGGCAACCCGCATGCCGACCTCCTGTTCGATGGCACGTGCTCAGACCAGCACGTCGGTCCGTGCTGCCAACCGCCCGCGCGATGCGAGCCCTGGTGCAGCCGGGTGCGAGGCCATCGACGCTGAGCATCGTATCCTACAACGCGCCGCGTCGTGCCGAGGTGTGTCGCACAGGGCTCGCCTGGAGCGGCGCTCGGGTGAGATGCCCGCCGGTCGGCAGCGGTGGGGTCCAGCAGGGGACTGAAGACTGGAGAATGAAGGAGGACCGGCCAGGCGGCCGGTCCTCCTCGACATCGCGTGGACCGCTGGCTGGAGGTCTCGGTCCTGACCGATGAGTCAGGAGATGGCCTGCACGAGGAGACCGCGCGGCCCGCCGGGCGTCTCCACGACCACGGCGTCGCCTTTGCGGGCGCCAAGCAGGGCGCGACCGACTGGGGACGTGATGGAGACACGCCCCTCGCGCGGACTGGCCTCGGCCGGCCCAACCAGCAGGTAGCTGTCGGTCTCACCCTCGTCATCCTGCACCAGCACGCGTGAGCCGATGGCTGCCTCGTCGCCGGTTGGCGCTTCGACGATGCGCGCTTCGGCGAGTGCGCGCTCGAGACTGAGGATGCGCCACTCGAGCTGGGCCAGTTCCTGCTGGGCTTCGAGCAGCTCGAGGTTGTCGGATTGATCGCCCGGGGTCTCGCGCGCGGCGCGCAGACGCTCGGCGAGCTCGTGGCTCACCGGGCCGCGGAGGGTCTTCAGCTCGTCCTCGAGCCGCGCGAAGCCGTCCGCGGTGAGCCGCGGTTGTTCGGTCATTAAGCCCGTCATTTCACCATCCAGTTGGTCGATGGTCAACGCAGACCAGCGCGCCGTTCTAAGTCTGACGCGTAGCGCAAGGTGTGTGCCGGATCGCCCGAACGCCGCGCGGACCATGAGACCGCCAGGGGCGCTCGCTAGTGGGGACTGTATCTACTATATCGGGACAACGTGCAAGATAGCGGTTACCGGGACGCGAGTGTCACCAGGATGACACTCGCGACGGGCTAGCCCAGACCCATGACCTGGACGATCGCATCGCGACGGCGACCGTGGTCGAGCTCCACCAGGAAGACGCGCTGCCAGCGGCCCAGCGCGAGACTGCCGTTGACGATCGGGATCGACTCGCTGGCGCCCATCAGCAGGTGCTGGCAGTGGGAGTGGCCGTTTGGGCTCTCATCCTGGGTCATGTTCACGGTGCGCACGTGGAAATCGTTGTGGCGGTACTGCGCCTGGCGCGGCGCCAGCCGATCGAGACAGTCGGATACGTCCTCGAGGAGGAGCGGCTCAGCTTCGTTGACGCGAATCGCCGCGGTGGTGTGCTGCGAGAACACGACCACCACGCCCTGCTCGACGCCGGACCGGGTCACGACGTCCGCGACGAGGGCCGTCAGATCGACGAACTCCGGAGCGGATGACGTCTCTACAGTCAGAGTCTCGGTCAGAACGCGCAGCGATACGGTCCCGCTCGAGCCAGGTGAGATCGGGGCCGTCGTCAGCATGGAGCCCCCCTTATGCCGATAGGTCCTGGGAATCGCTGGCCGGACAACAACGATGTAGATCATCCAGTTGGCGGAGCGTTGGGGTGTCGTTCGAGGTGTTGACCCAGGCCACGGACAACCGGGTCCGAGCAGAATTCCTGGCACAGCCGCCCAGGTAAAGGATAACCTAACGCGCGATATGGACCAAGCGCCGTAGTTGAGGATCGCGGTCTCGGCCCAATCAACACAGAGGAGCATCTGGGAGTGCCGGCCCGAACGGCAGATCGGACCTGGTGGTCGCCCTCGTCGCGGGGTTCCCGCGCCGCGGACGGCCGATCACCAAATCGCTGAGATACGCGTGGACGGGTGGATCGATGACGCTTCAACTGTTTTTGCTCCAGATACTGAACGGGCTGACGTTCGCCGCGTTGTTGTTCATGCTGGCGAGCGGCTTCACGCTGATCTTCGGTCTCATGCGGATCATGAACCTGACGCATGGCGGGCTGTACATGATCGGCGGCTATCTCGGGTTCACGGTCCTGCTCGTAACGGGGAACTTTCTGCTGGCACTGCTGGTCGCTGGCGCGCTGATTGCCGTCATGGGCGTGGGGATCGACCGAGTGTTCCTCGGACGTCTTCGCGGCCAGGTCATGGCCGAAGTGCTGCTCACGATCGGCCTGGCGTTCATCATGGGTGACGTCTCGCTCGCCATCTGGGGCGGTGACCCGCGGAACATCCGGCCACCAGGCTGGCTGGAGTCGTCCGTCCAGATTGGGAACCTGACAGCGTTCCCGGTCCTGCGGCTGCTGGTGCTGATCACGGGCATTGTGATCGCACTATGCCTCTGGTATATGATGGAGCGCACCCGGCTGGGGGCGGTCATCCGGGCAGGCGTGGACGATCGGGAGATGGTCGATTCGCTCGGCATCAATATCCGCCTGGTGTTTACGCTGCTGTTCGCCTTCGGCGCGTTTCTGGCAGGCTTCACCGGGGTGCTGGGTGGCGCCTACCTGAGCCTGTATCCGGGAGTCGATTTCGAAATTCTGCTGTACGCGCTGGTAGTCGTCATCATCGGCGGCCCGGGCAGTTTGCTGGGGGCGGTCATCGGCAGCGTGGCAGTGGGCCTGATCAACGCGTTCGCTATCGTGCTGGTGCCGGAGCTGGTCTACTTCACCATCTTCGCACCGATGGCGCTGATTCTCGTCTGGCGGCCGTACGGACTGTTCGGGAGACCGCTCTGATGCTGCGCACGCTTGCCATGTCCCGAGCCCTTATCCTGCTGGTCCTTCTCGGGCTGGGGCTCGCCGTGCCGTATCTGATCGACTCGTCGTTCTACGTCAGCATCGTCACCCAGGTGCTGATCTTCGGTCTGTTCGCTATGAGCATCGACCTGCTTGGCGGATACGCTGGGCTCATGCCGCTCGGGCACGCGGCGATCCTCGGCCTGGCCGGGTATTCGCTGGGCTACTTCATCGCCACGCTGCACGCGCCGATGCTGGTGGCTGTCGTGGCAGCGCTCGCCATTACGCTGCTGGTCACGCTGCTGTTCGGACTGATGGCGGTCCGAACAACCGGCATCTCGTTCAGCATGATCACGCTTGCACAGGGACTGCTGATCTGGGGGCTTTCGATCAAGCTGTTCTGGATCACCGGCGCTGAGAACGGCATGCGGGGGATCAATCGCCCGGACTGTGCCACACTCTACTGGAGCTTCTACTACCTGACGTTCGCCGTGGTCGTGGTCTGTACCGTGTTGCTGCGGTTGCTGGTGCGGTCGCCGTTTGGCCTGACGATCCTTGGCCTGCGCGAGAGCGAGTCGCGGATGCAGGCGCTCGGCTATAACACGACCTTGCACAAGCTGTACGTCTTCCTCATTTCAGGTTTCTTCGCGGGAATCTCGGGGGTGTTGTACGCCTGGTATAACAACTTCATCAGTCCGACTGCTGTGTACATGACGCCCTCCGCGGAGGGCGTCTTGATGACGATTCTGGGCGGGGCGGGGACGCTGTACGGACCGCTCATCGGCGCCGCTATCGTCGTGGTGGTCAAGAACCTGTGGAGCACCATCGTGGCGGCGATCGCGCCGGTGCTCCTGGGCGGCGTGGCGCCGCTGGTGGGTCTCAGTCTCGCGGACGTGGTCAAACGACTCTCGGACCGCTGGCCCACCTTGCTGGGGCTCATTTTCGTGGTGGTGATCCTGTTCGCTCGCGACGGTCTGCTGGGACTGGGCAGGAACGCGCTGGCGGGGCGTAGACGCCGTGCACCGCGGGAGACCGTCGCCCGCGGCCGGGCACCGGCGGCGGTCCAGGCGACGGCTGGCCGAGGGGCGGCGACGCTGGAATCGGTGCACGAGACCACGGCGTGAAATCGGGCTAGGAGCAGAGGAAGGAGCTGCACATGAACGGACTTCTGTCTCGGGTTCGACGCTTGCTGGCGCTGGCCGTGGTGGCCGGGCTGGTGGCGGCCTGCGCGCCGCCGGGCAGCGGAGGCGGCCAGCAGAGCGGCCCGATCAAGATCGGACTGCTGTCGCCGACGACCGGTACGACGGCGGCGAGCGGCACGGACTTGATCAACGGCTGGAACCTGTACTGGAAGCTGAAGGGGGCGAAAGTCGCGAACCGTGAGGTCCAGACGAACCACGAGGACACGGGCGGCGACCCGACGGTGGCGCTGACCAAGGCGCGCCAGCTTGTCGAGCAGAACAAGGTGTCGATGCTCGTGGGCCCCCTTCTGGCAAACGAGGCGTACGCGCTGGCTGATTATGTCAAGACGAACGGGACACCGCTGCTCATGCCGGTCGGCTCGTCGGACGACCTGACCCAGCGCGCCCACGTACCGACTGTGATCCGGATCGCCGGCTGGACGAGCAGTCAGCCCCATCACCCCTTTGGCGAGTGGGCCGCCGAGCAGGGCTGCGACGGCAAGCCGTGCAAGAAGCTGGTCACTATCTGCACCGACTACGCGTTCGGCCACGAGGTGTGCGGCGGCTTCTCACACACCTTCACCCTCAAGGGCGGGCAGATCGTTCAGCAGCTCTGGAACCCGATTGGGACGCCGGACTACAGCTCCTACCTGTCGCAGATGCCGGGCTTCAATGCCGACGGCGTCTTTGCCCTGGCGGTGGGCGCCGACTCGATCCGCTTTGTGAAGCAGTGGAACGAATTTGGCTACAAGGGCAAGATTCCGCTGCTGGGCGGCGAGGTGCTGCTCGACCAGTCGTTGCTCCGCGGGATGGGTCCCGAGGCCGAGGGTCTGATCTCGGCGGGACACTTCGCCGAGGGCCGGACGGACAAGGGCACGGCCGACTTTGCCGAGGCGTACCTCAAGGAGTACAACCAGCTTCCGTCCTATTACGCCGCCTCTGGTTACACCGCGGCCCTCTGGATCGTGCAGGCGCTCGAGAAGACCAACGGCGACACGGAGACGAAGAAGTTCCTCGAGGCCGTGCGTGGTGTCACCCTGGACGACAGCCCGATGGGACCGATGAAGCTGGACAAGTACGACAACCCGATAGAGAACGCGTACGTTCGCAAGGTCGAGAAACGACCGGACGGGAAGCTCTGGAACGTGCCGATCAAGACCACCAACAACGTCTCGCAGTTCTGGACCTTCAACCCGGAGGAGTTCCTGAAGAAGCCCGTCTACAGCCGCAGCTACCAGGGTCTGCCGGGGCAGTAGTCCGGTGGGCGAGGGGGCTGGAAGCGGCAATGGGTCGGCTGGCGAGGTGATCGGGGACGCGCTCGCAGCGTCTCCTATCACCTCGGCGGCTCAGGCTGGCGCCAGGCCGGCGCTCGAGCTGGACAACGTGACCAAGGCGTTCGGCGGTCTGGTCGCGGTGGATGACGTCACACTCCGCGTGCTGGAGCGCGAGCGCCGGGCGGTCATCGGTCCGAATGGGGCCGGCAAGACGACCCTCTTCAACCTGATCACGGGGGCGTTGCCCGTGACGGCGGGTCGCATCCTGCTGTTTGGTCACGACGTGACGCGCGACCCGGTGCACCGGCGGGTGGCGGCCGGTATCGGCCGCACCTACCAGATCACCAACCTCTTTCCCGCGCTGAGTGTTGTCGACAACGTGCGCCTGGCGGCACAGGGGCTTTCTCCGGGCAAGTTCCAGTTCCTTCGCCCGGTTCCCCGCCGCGGTGAGCTGCAGGACCGAGTGGAGCAGGCGCTGGCGGCTGTCGGGATGCTGGACCGGTCCGAGCACCAGGCGCAGGAGCTTTCGCACGGCGAGCAGCGGCAGCTCGAGTTGGCGGTCGCGCTCGCGGTCCACCCGAAGATCCTCATGCTGGACGAGCCGGCGGCCGGGCTTTCGGCGGCCGAGCGAGTCGTCATGTTCGATCTGATCCAGAGCTTGCCACGCGACCTGACGCTTGTCATTATCGAGCACGACATGGATCTGGCGCTTCGCCTGGTGGAGCGTGTCACCTGCCTGCACAACGGCCGCGTGGTGGCCGAGGATAGCCCTTCCGAGATCGTCCACAACCAGCTCGTCCAGGAGATCTATCTCGGGACGGCCCAGTGAGCCGGGATAGGCCATGCTAGAGATCGAGGAGCTGCACAGCTACTACGGGCTGTCGCATGTGGTTCAGGGCGTTTCGTTGACCGTCGGGGAAGGGCGCCTGGTGGCCCTGCTGGGGCGGAACGGGATGGGCAAGACAACGCTCATCCGCTCGATCATGGGAACCGAGCCGCCGACAGTGCGGCAGGGGAGCGCGCGGTACCGTGGTCGAGAGCTGGTCGGACTGGCGCCGTATCAGATCGCTCGCGCTGGTCTGGGACTCGTACCGCAGGGTCGGCACGTCTTCCGCTCGCTCAGCGTCGTGGAGAACCTCACCGTGGCGGCTCGGGAGGGGCGGAAAGACGCCAGCGAGCGATGGACGGTCGATCGGGTGTTCACGCTGTTCCCCCGTCTGGCCGAGCGTCAGCGAAACCGTGGCGCGGCCCTCTCTGGCGGCGAGCAGCAGATGCTGGCCGTTGGGCGCGCCCTGATGACCAATCCTGACCTCCTGCTGATGGACGAGCCGTCCGAGGGCCTGGCGCCCATCATGGTCCAGCAGCTCGGTCGCCAGCTCCTCGAGCTGAAGCAGACCAGTCTCTCCATCTTGCTCGTCGAGCAGAACCTCGGACTGGCGCTCAAACTGGCGGACGAGGTCTACATCCTGGAGCGCGGACGGATCGTTCACCACGGCAGTCCCGCGGAGCTCGAGGCGGACGAGGACGCCAAGCACCGCTTCCTCGGCGTTGCCTAGCGTCAAGAGAGGCAGTCCGCCTTCCAGTTCTTGCCGCACCGGTGAGCGTCGTCAACCCGTTGACAGGCGCCTGTCCATCGCCTAGAGTGGCCGACGGGAGATTCTGGCGGAGGGGAGCGATGTCCGGGTTCAAGAAGTTTATTCTCAGGGGCAACGTCGTCGACCTGGCGGTAGCCGTCGTGATCGGCGCGGCGTTCGGCACCGTGGTCCAGGCGTTGGTCAAGAGCCTGATCACGCCGCTGATCGGAGCGTTCGGCGGAGTTCCAGACTTTTCCGCGCTGGCCTTCACCGTCAACGGCAGCCGCTTTGCCATCGGTGAGTTCATCAACGCGCTGATCTCCTTCCTGATCCTGGCGCTCGTGGTCTATTACTTCGTGGTGCTCCCGGTGAATGCGCTCACGGATCGGTTCAAGGGCGAGGGACCGGTCGCGCCGAAGACTCGCGAGTGCCCGGAGTGTTTGAGCAAGATCCCGCCGGCCGCGCGGCGGTGCGCGTTCTGCACGGCCGAGGTCGGCGCGGCCAGCACGACGAGCTGAGCGGGGGGAGAGGCCAGGTCGGCCGCTCTTCACTGAACCAGGCTAGTGGAGATTCTCGGGCGAGCTCTGCTCTTCGCCGCTGGCTGAGGAGACTGGGTGGCTCAGCGACGAGATCGGCTCGCTGCCGGCGCCGCGCCTCAATCGTCGGGCAGGCCAACCATCTCCATCAGACGGAGGGCGTTCGTCGAGCGAGCGATGCCGGGCCGCAACTGGTAGTCGAACGTCATGGCAGGCCCCGACTCGCCGTCCCCAACTGATTCCGACAGGTGGACGGCGTCGACGAACGGCGTCAGGTCCGGCGACGCGGCAAGGGTCAGGTCGTGGGTGGAGACCGCGCCGATCGCGTGGCGATGGAGCAGGAGACGGATGACCCGCCGCGCCGCGATCTGCCGCTCCGCGGTGTTGGTCCCCTGAAGAATCTCGTCCAGCAGGTAGAGGAGGCGCGGAGTGTCCTTCGCGTCAGACCGCGGAGAAGGGGCTGCGTCCACAACCTGCTTGAGTCGCTGCAGCTCTGCCATGAAGTGCGACACGCCGTGTTCAAGCGAATCCTGGACCCGCATGCTCGTCCAGAGTGCGACCGGCGGCAGCGCGAGCCGCGCGGCGCACACGGGTCCACCGGCCTGTGCCAGAACGGCGTTCGCGCCGATCGCGCGCAGCAGAGTGCTCTTACCAGACATGTTCGAGCCGGTGACGAGGAGCAGCGTGCCGGGCGGTCCAACCCGCACGTCGTTTGCCACCCGGACGTTGGAGGGCAGGAGCGGGTGCGCCAGGTTCGATGCAACGAAGCTGTCCCGCGATGCGTCGATGCTGGCGAAGGCCCAGTCTGGGTTGTCGTGCGCCAGCCGCGCCAGCGACGAGAGCGCTTCAGCCTCACCCAGGACGGCCAGCCAGCGGCGAACGTCGCCGCCGCGACGCGCCTGCCAGCGCTCTAACGCCGCCAGGACGTGGACGTTCCAGAGGGTGGACAGCTCGATCAGGAGGTAGGGGAGCGAGGTCGTCGGCTGCGCGACGGTGGTCAGGCGCTGCAGGCTTCGTAGCTCGGCGGCCGCCGTGCTGCCCGAGAAGCGAACTGCTTGCTGGAGGGCGCGCAGCCTGGAGCTCTGAAACGAGGTCGTGTCGAGCAGATCGAGCGCCTGGACGTAGCCCGCCAGGGTATCGGTCAGGCCGGAGACGAGCCTGATCGTTCCGATCGCCCGCGGCACGAGCCGGCTGGCAAGCCATGCATTTCCGAGGACCGCGACCAACCACAGCGGATATGGTTGGAGGCCGAGCCACTGGCTGAGGAGGCAGAGGAGCAGCAGGAGCGGCGCGATCCGCGCAGCCCACAGCAGTCCGCGCCGCTCCGTCAACCAGCCCCGGCTCTCCGCCCAGGCAACCAGGGGCGCGGGGTCGATCCGTTCGCCGGCGACACCGGCTCTGAGCCCCAGCTCCTCCCGGAAGTCCAGCCTCGGCGCCAGCTCGCCAACCGCCTCGCTTCGCGCCACGGTCACGGCTGGGGGAGCAGGCCCGAGGAGCCACCTGATGAGCGTGCCAGCGCCCATGTGGGTGCCAGCATCGTCGAGCAGATGCAGGAGCGAGGCATGGCCCACGACATCCAGATCCTGTGCGTACGGGTGACCCGGGTCTACCGGGTAGATTGGTGGCCGCTCGGGTATCTCCGACCAGCGCCGCGCCAGGCGCGCCAGCGCGATGCGGTTCATGTCGGCCAGCGCCGCCATGTGGCCGCGTCGTCGGTCGACCCGGCGGTGCCACGCGATCAATGAGACGAACGCGAGCAACGCAAGGCCGGACAGCGCGTAGAGCCCGGATTGGTCGCTGACGAGCCCCGCGGCTCCCAGCACGGCGGCGACCAGGAACGCCAACATCCGCCAGTTAGCCAGTCGAGCCGACTGGCCGGCAAGCGATCGCGCATCCGCGGAATAGCGCGCCAGTCGCTCGCTGTAGCAATCTTCAGGTGCCAGCAGAGATCCTCCAGCTACCCAGGCGCCAGCCTCGATGGCCAGCACGACTGTCGATCTGTCGAGCGAGGATACCAGGCCCCCTGCGACCCGCCTCCAGGCCAGCAGGGTGTAATGTGTGCGCGACGACACAGACAGTTCCGTGTGGACCTGGGGTCATCAGGCGGGAGGCCGAGTTGGGCGGGACAACCAGTGCA
>JADZDV010000091.1 GCA_020850915.1 Chloroflexota bacterium
GCCAGGCCACCGGCACGGCGCTGCTGGCCGAGGGCGATCGCGCCCGCGAGCTGCGCGCCGAACTGGCCCGCGGCGCGGGACTCCAGGCGGCCTCGCTCGGCCTCGGCGTCGGCCGAGCCGCCAACGAGGCGGCCGTCTCCTATGCCCGCCAGCGGGTCCAGGGCGGCAAGCCGATCATCGAGCACGAAGCGATGGGGACGATGCTGGCAGACATGGCGACGCGCCTGGAGATGGCGCGCACGCTGACCTGGAAGGCCGCCTGGGCGGTGGATCAGCAGCAGCCGCTCAACGGCCGGCTCGCCGACATGGCGAAGGTTGTGGCGACGGAGGCCGTGCTCGACGTCTGCCGCTGGGCGATGGAGGTTCATGGCGGCTCCGGCATCATGGCCAACCTGCCGATCGAGCGCTACTTCCGTGACGCCTCGACGCTGCTCCACGCCGACGGCTCGAACCAGGACCACCGTCTGCGGATCCATCGCGCTATCAAAGACGGTCGCTCGTGAGAGGCCGGCCGTAGCGGTCGACGCACCGTCCAGCCGCTACGGCCGGTATGTCGGCCGCTCCATGGCGAACATCTCGCCGGGGGCACTGTACAGGCTGCCAACCAGGCGACCAAGCGGTCGGAGCCGCTCCTGATCGATCCGCCCACGGTCGTACAGGTCGTCACGAACCTGAAAACAGACGACTCTGCCAAAGAAGACGTCGTACTCATGCCCGGGATCGCCAAGGTCTACAGTGCGATGGAGCACGCATTCGAGCGCAATCGGCGCCGCCGCGACGCGCGGCGGCCTCACCAGGTGAGACGGCGCGGGCGTGAGGCCCGCCACTTCGAACTCGCTCATCTCCGAGGGGTAGTCGCCAGCCGTCACGTTCATCTGCTCGGCCAGGTCCATGTCCACGATGTTCACGACGAACTCGCCCAAAGCCCGGATGTTCGCGCCGGTGTCCTTGAGCCCCTCTCCGCGCGAGACACAGAACATGACGATCGGCGGTTGACTGGAGGCCGCGTTGAAGAAGCTGAACGGCGCCAGGTTCAGGACGCCGGTCGGACCGATCGTCGAGACCCATGCGATCGGCCGCGGCACGACGGCGCCGGCGATGAGCTTGTAGCTGTCCAGCGGCGAGAGCGCCGACGTTTCAATGATCACGCGTCCTCCATCCGATCAAGACCTGCCGTCCCTGGATTTTCACCTGATATCGCTGGACTCGCCAGCTCACCGCGGGCCAGACGGCCCGCCCAGTCCTCGGATCCCACTTCCAGCCGTGCCACGGGCAGACAATACAGCCGCCTTCCAGCTTGCCCCTGTCGAGAGGTCCGCCCGCGTGCAGGCACAGATTGTCGATGGCGTACAGCTCTCCGTCCAGGTTCACGAGAACAATCTCCCGCCTATCGATCTGGACCCAGTACATCCGGCCTGGCGGAATCTGGTCCACCCGCGCCACGGGGACGAACGCCTCGGAGTCAGCGTCGCCCACGGCCGGCCACCTGCTGACGCCGCGTGGCTCAGCCCTTCCACAGCAACTGCAGCGGGAAGCTCGCCCCAGCAGTGAACGTCTGCCGGTCACCAGCCCTGATGACCGTGACCTCGCCCACGCCGTGCACCTGGACGTCTTCGGTCGCGAGGTCCATGACCGCGATCGTGTGCTCGTCGATTCCCAGGAAGACGGTGTCTGTCGGGAGCTGCGCGCGGAGCTCGTCAAAGCGATCCTGGCCCATGTAGCAACGGGACGTATCCAGCTCGGCGCCACCCTCGGCGTTGTTCCAGTGCGGCACGATCGTCAAGTCCAGGCCGTACTCCGCCAGGAGATTCAGGCCGGGCGTCCAATGCAGGTCCGTGCCGACTTTGTAGATTTCGTAGACCGGCAGGGTCTGGGCGCTGACCGCCAGCGCCATCGCGCTCGCCAGCGCCAGCGTGGCGCCCGCCCGCAGCCGCTCGCGGGTCAGACGCCAGACCAGCGAGTCCGCCAGGTGGCGCACGGCGTACGTGGGGCTGCCGGCGCCGGCAAAGATGTAGTCCGCCCGCGAGATCGGCTCGGCAACCGAGGGGTCGTCCGTCCCGAGCGCGCCACCGCCGCGCCGGCGAGCCGGGATGGTGAACATGTGGGGCTTGAAGTTCTGCAGGCTGTGCTCGAAGAACGCGCACACCTTCTCAGCGAGTATCGCGGAATTCGGCTGAAAGCCAGCCGGCGTCTCGATAACCGCCACCGGGACCGGCTTCTCATAACGCGCCAACAGCAATTCGTGGACGCGCCGGCCGGCGCGGGCGGTCTCCCCAGAGCCAAATAGCGCCACGCGGCCAGGCCGCGGCGAGAGGTCTGGCGGGCGATCGGACGTTGGATCCAAACCAGTATCGCTCTGCGTCGGTCGTCCTTGCGCTCTTACGCCTCAGCCAGTCGATGCGTGCGCCGCGTGCTGCTCGCGCGCGCGGTCTTCGAGCTCTTCAATGTAGCGCGTCGCCGCGATCGCCGCGGTCGTCGCATCGCCAACCGCGTTGGTGATCTGTCGCACGTACTGGCTCCGAACGTCGCCCGCCGCGAAGATGCCGGGGATCGCCGTCTCCATCTTGTCGTCGGTGAGGATGAAACCCAACGGATCGCGCACCACCGCGGGAGGGAGGATCTCGCTGTTTGGCTTGAAGCCGACGTAGATGAACACGCCGCCCACGGGGATCCGCTCGGTCTGACCGGTCTTCAGGTCGCGCGCGTCGATCCACTCGACCTTGTCCTCGCCGCCGATGCGATCGACCACCACACCGCGGCGCACCTCGATCTTCTCGTTCGCAAACGCGCGGTCCTGCAGCACCTTCTGCGCCCGGAACTCGCCGCGCCGGTGGAGCAGGTACACCTTGCTGCCATACCGTGTCAGGAACGTCGCTTCCTCGACCGCCGAGTCGCCACCGCCGATGACGGCGAGCGGCTGATCTCTGAAGAAAGCGCCGTCGCAGATAGCGCAGTAGGAGACGCCGCGACCCGCTAGCTCGATCTCGCCAGGCGCGCCCAGCTTGCGCGCCTCGCCGCCGGCGCACACGATGATGACCTTGCCACGAAACTCGTCGCCTTCTTCGGTCCGAACGATCCGCTCGTCGCCGTCCACGGCCAGCTCGCAGACGGTGCCGTACTCGAACTCAGCGCCGAACTCGAGCGCGTGCTCCTCGAACTTGGCCGCCATCTCCTGACCGGTGATGCTCTTGAAGCCAGTGTAATCCTCAATCAGCTCCGTGTTGAGAAGCTGGCCGCCGGGCCCCATCTTCTCGATGACAACCGTCTTGAGCTTGGCGCGGCCCGCGTAGAGCGCGGCTGTCAGGCCTGCCGGCCCGGCACCGACGACGATGACGTCGTACCGTTTCAACATACGATCCGTGGCCGCTCGTGGACGACGAACGGCGCCCCCTCTGTTGATTCGGTTGAAGTATACGGTCCTCCCCGGGATGGCACAACATCGGCCGGTCCGGGATCGCAACCTTTCGCGCGTGAGGTCGTTTATCTCTTCAAGAAGCCCTCCTCTGGGGGCTTGACGAGAAAAAGATCGGTCGTTACCATCGGACGAGCGTCGAGATAAAGACTCATGAAGCGCCTCATTCCCGTAACGCTGCTCGTCCTCCTGCTCGCCCTTCCCTCGACCGGCTGGGCCGCGCCCCAATCGTTCGAGGTCGAGATCTCTGACAACAACGACTCCAATGGCTCGGCGTTCAACCCGTCGACCATCACCGTGACCGCCGGCTCCACGGTCACCTGGCGCAACACAGGCAGTGCGCCGATCACGGTCACCTCCCGCGACGAGCTGTTCGACTCTCGCACGATCGAGCCCGGTAAGAGTTGGAGCCACACCTTTGACGACCCGGGCGTCTACCGCTACTTCTGCGTGCCGCGTCCATGGATGAAGGGCACGGTCGTGGTGGTCCCGGACGAATCGCCCGCTCGAAACAGCTCGAGTAGCTCGAGCAGCGCTGGCAGCACGAATAGCACGGATGGCTCAACCAGTGCGAATAGCACCAGCTCCTCCACGACGACATCGGTCGCGACGGCACCGGGCGGGGCGACGACGCCCCCGCTGACGCCTTCCCCTGCTTCGCTCGCGCCTGGCTCGCCCACGGCGCCCGCGCCCTCGGTCGTCCCCTAGCAGCCCTGCCGGCGTGCGAGCCGCGGAAGCCCCCGTCCGCCACCGGGGCGCGGCGCGGCGTCGCTATGACGACTGCACCCACCAGGCGGAGCCATCGTGCGCCGCGCGGCAGGCGGTGCGCCTGAGCAAGCTATCAGAGGAGCGGCTGGCCCGTTGTCGTCGCCCGGGCCGCGAGCCCCGGCGGCTCGAGACCCGCCTCGACGCTCGGGCCCGTGCCAAGCAGAAGCGCCATGACAAACAGGCACACAGCCATTCCCGCAACCACCAGATGCACCGCGACCAGCAGTGTTGTGCCCCGTGGCCGTGGCGTGAGAGACTGATAGGAGTTCATGAGGGGCGTGAGCTTCGCTGGAGGGTTTGGATGACGACAGCCGAGCGCGAAACGCGGGCTCAGGCGCTGCGGGTCAGCGTCATACAGGAAGTGTTCCCTCCCGGCGACCCCATGCACGGCACGCCGCACGCGGTGCTGCAGCGCGTCTTCACCTTCAGTCTGTCGAAAGGCACGGCCCAGGTGGACCAGACGGATTACGGTCACCCTGGTCGCTTCAACCCCTGTCACGCGCGGCGCCTCCCGGGTCCGCTCCAGCCGAAGACGAGCCAGCTCGTCGCGGCGGCTGAAGCGCTCGCCGCGCTGCTGGACTGAGCGGTTCAGGAGACACACGGGAGCAGCGTAGGCTCGTTCTGTCGAGATTGTGCCTCGCCAAGCAGCCCGAAAGGGGCCATGGTCGTGTATTTCAAGCAGTTTCTGAACGATGAGCTCGGTTGCTCCGCCTACTTCATCGCCTCGCGAGCGTCACGTGAGGCCGTCGTGGTGGATCCCGCATATGAGATCCAGCCGTACCTGGACCTGGCCAAAGAGCGCGGCTACCGCATCGTCTACATCATCGACACCCACCTGCACGCGGACCACATCTCCGGCAATCGCCGCCTCGCGGCTGCAACCGGAGCAACCCTCTGCCTTCACGAGTCGGCGGACGCCCTGTTCGCCTTTCACCCTCTGCGCGATGGCGACGAGATCCCTGTCGGACAGCTCGTTTTCCGGATCGTGCATACGCCCGGTCACCGACCGGAGTCGATCTCGATCGTGGTAGTCAACCCTCCTCGCAGCCCCGAGCCGTCGATGGTCTTGAGCGGCGACACGCTGTTCGTCGGCGACGTCGGCCGACCGGATTTCGGCGGCCCCGAGGGAGCGCACGAACAGTACGAGAGCGTCCAGAAGCTTCTGCGCCTCGAGGACTATGTCGAGGTGTTCCCGGCCCACTTCGAAGGCTTCTGTGGTAAGGGCATGTGCGGACGACCGAGCAGCACCCTCGGCTTCGAGCGCCGCTTCAACCCGGTCTTACAGCTCTCCCGGGAGGATTTCGAGACGATGGCGGCAGAGGTGCCCGCTCGTCCGCTCAACATGTCAGCCATCATCGAGACGAACCGCGGCGCTGGCGACTACGCCTGGGTCGTTACACACGGACACCACGCCGTGCCCAGTGTCCAGGCCGAGAACGGTCCTTCGTGGCTCTGCGAGCACCCGGATGCGGTCATTCTGGACGTCCGCGAGCCCCACGAATACGCGGCTGGCCACCTCCCAGGAGCGCTGTCGGTCCCCCAGGCTGACCTGGCGCTCCGCCTGGACGAGGTGCCCCCGGACGGGGAGGTCCTCGTTGTCTGCGCCAGCGGCGGCCGCTCCCAGCGCGCCGCGGAGTTCATGAGCGCGGTCGGCTACCCTCGGATCACGAACCTCGCCGGCGGCACCAACGGCTGGCGCGCGGCTGGCCATCCGGTCGACATGCCCGCGGCGCAATCGGCCGTGTCCGCCTGAATCTGAGGCTCGACGGGGCGAGGCTGCAACGCCTGACGGTGGCACGATCTTCAATCCAGACGTCCGCCGCCGCGGTGCCCGGCGTTCGGCCGGGCTGCCGCGCCGCCCGTAGTTGCTCGCAACGTGCTCCTCCAGCGGCGAGCCGAGCCGCTCCTGCGCGCCCTGGCTGTACGGAACCTGTCAGATCCGATCGCCTCGGCCGACTCGCCTAGCCGCCGCCGGGTGCAGAGGGCCGGCCCGGTGATCGCCACGCCGATCGCCGCGATCATGCTCCCGCGCCATCCAAACGGCCACCAAGCCGGACGTGCCAGGGGGGAGGAGCGTCCTGGCCGCCACCAATCACGACGGCCGCACCGCCAGACTCCTCCAGTAGACCTGTCAGAGCACAGGCCTCGTGGCCCGACTGGGGGGGCAGGCTCCGGCCGTACGGCCCTGGATCGTCGGCGTCCGGATGTGGGTCCCGCCTCTCCACCGTGGCTTTCAGACCCCGCTCGCGCTCTGGAGTCATGGCTCGGGCAGGCCAGCTTGCAGACTGCGCTCGCTGACTCTCGCCAGGGCAAGCAGGCCGAGGCAGACGACACCAGCGGCGCTCAGCCAGGCGGCGCGGTAGCTCCCGGTCTGATCGACGATGAAGCCGAAGATTGGCGGTCCCAGCACCGAGCCCGGACTACCGAGCGTCGAGACCAGGGCGACGGCGGTCGCAGCCGGTCCGCGACCGGCCGTCTCGATCACGAGCGTCCCCAGCACGCCGGTCCAGCCGAACGCGGAGGCCCCGAGCAGTGCGGCCAGCACGAGGGCGTAGAGCCACGGCGCGTCCGGCGGCATCGCCGCCGCCATCAGCATTCCGAGCAGAGTCAGCACAACGATGATGACCAGGACCGGCCGGCGGCGCCCCCGAAAGTGGAGGTCGCTCAGCATGCCCCAGCCGATCCGGGC
>JADZDV010000092.1 GCA_020850915.1 Chloroflexota bacterium
CGATATGCGGCTCCCCACGCATGACGGTCCCGCCGCACGTCGTCGTGCCGGTCGTCGTCTTGACCGTGATGGTGAGCAAGCGGGTGTAGTTTACAGGGTCGAGGGCCCGTTGCTCCATAACGTGGAGCCCGCGCTCCCGGGCGATGAAGTCGGCGTTGACGAGGTTGACCTGCTGCTCGGAGATCGGCTCGAGCAGGCCCTTGATGGCGGCGGCGCGGAGCGGTGCCGTGCTCACCTCGGCCAGCTCGCCCGAGACCGACACCGTGACAGCATGGACCTGGCCCTCAGCGAGCTGGGTCGCCATTCGGCCAAGCTGCTCGGCAAGCTGGATATAGGGGGCGATCAGCGGTGCGGTATCCGGCGGAATAAACGGGGCGTTGACGGCATACCGCGCCGGACGGCCTTCGAGCACGTCGATGATCTGTTCGGCCACGTCGACCGCCACGTTGACCTGGGCTTCTTCGGTCGATGCCCCGAGATGCGGCGTCACGATGATGCGGTCCGACCTGACCAGCGGGTTGTCCGTCGCCGGCTCGATACTGAAGACGTCGATCGCGGCACCGGCGATCCGTTCCGACTCGACCGCCGCGTACAGGGCCTGCTCGTCGATGATGCCGCCGCGCGCGCAGTTGATGAGGCGGGCGCTGCGTTTCATCAGCTCGATCTCGGCCGGGCCAACCAGCGCTCGGGTCTGTTCCGTCAGCGGCGTGTGAACGGAGACGAAATCGCTCTGCGCCAGCACCTCCTCGAGAGTCCGCAGCTCGACCCCCAGCGCTTGGGCGCGCTCGGGCGAGACGAACGGGTCGAATGCGATGACTCGCATTTCGAGGCCGAGCGCCCGCCGGACGACTTCAGAACCGATCTTACCGAGCCCGAGAACGCCGAGCGTCTTGTTCCGGAGCTCGACGCCGACGAACTTGCTCCGCTTCCACTCGCCGCTCTTGAGTGAGGCGTTGGCCTGTGGGATGTGCCGGGCGAGCGAGAGCATCATCGCGATCGCGTGCTCGGCGGCCGCGATATTGTTGCCGGTCGGCGCGTTGACGACGACGACGCCCTTCGCGGTCGCCGCATTGACGTCGATATTGTCGACCCCGACGCCGGCTCGGCCGATTACCTGGAGCGCCGACGCGGCCCGGATGACTTCGGCGGTGACGCGTGTCTCACTTCGTACGACGAGTGCTGCACAGGAGGGGATGGTCGCCAGCAGCTCATCCGGTCTCATCCCCGTTCTGACGGTAACGTCGAAGCTCTTTCGCAGGAGCTCGACGCCGTCCGGTGCGATAGGGTCAGCGACGAGTATTCGCATGGAATCCCACTGACTGTCGTATTAGGCCGACGGCGCGCCGACCTGGGGTGCGAAGCCGAAGCGCGGCAAGAGGTCGCGGAGGGCGTCGATGGTCTCGTCGATATCGGCTTCCGTTACGTACCCCATGTGACCGATTCGGAAGACCTTGCCGTCGAGCTTTCCCTGTCCGCCGGCCAACACGATGCTGCGATCGGAACGCATGGCACGCACGAGCCCCTTGACGTCCATGCCGTCGGGCGGCCGCACGGTCGTGACGGTGTTCGACGCGTGCTGCTCGTCCGCGAGCAGCGCCAGGCCGAGGTGGCGGACTCGCTCCCGCGTGTAGGCCCCGATCTGCCGGTGCCGGGCATCGACCTGCTTGACCCCCTCGTCCAGCAGCAGCTTGAGGCTGACGTCGAGCCCGAAGAACAGCGAGACCGCGGGGGTCCACGGCGTCTCGCCGGTCTGCAGCGACTTCCTTGCTTTCTGGAGGTCGAAGTAGTAGCGAGGCGTGGTGCAGGACTTGCTGGCTTCCCAGGCGCGAGCGCTGACGCCGACGAACCCGAGGCCCGGCGGGACCATCCAGCCCTTCTGCGAGCCAGCCACGACGACGTCGCAGCCCCAGGCGTCCATCGGCAGCTCAATCGAGCCCAGGCCGCTGATGGAATCGACCAGCACCAGCTTGTCGTGGCGCCGGGCAATGCCCGCGATCGCCTCGATATCATTCGTGACACCGGTCGAGGTTTCGTTGTGGGTGACGAGGACCGCCTTGATCGCGGGGTCGGCGCGGAGCTCGCGCTCGACGTCCGCCGGATCGGCCGCCGTCCCCCACTCGTAGGCGATCTTGTTGACGTCGGCGCCGTAGGTCTGGGCAATCTGTGCGAAGCGATCGCCGAAGGAGCCGATCGAGAGGACGAGTACCTTGTCGCCGGGATTGATGAAGTTGACGACCGCCGCTTCGAGTCCGCCGGTGCCGGAAGCCGTCAGGATGAGAACGTCGCTGCTGGTCTGGTAGAGTTGCTTGAGGCGCTCAGTCGCCGTCGTGATCAGCTCGCGGAACTCTGGGCCACGATGGTTGATCATCTGTCCGCTCAGCGCGGCAAGCACTTCCGGCGGGCAGGGAGTTGGCCCCGGGGTTCTTAGGTTCACGAGTACCTCCTGGAAACGGTCAGTCTTCCTCAATTGAGGTCAGGCCGGCCAACCCAGTGGGGACGCCGGACGCCGCTTGAGCGTTGAACGTTATACCGAACGGCCTGGTCAGCTTCAAGGAGCCTGGCAGCCCCGCTGCTGGCCTGCTAGAATGCCGCCCGCCATGCCTGATCACGCCGCCTTCCGTTCGCTGCCGAGTGTTGACCGCGTGCTCGCGCTGGCCGAAGTTCGCGAGCTGGAAGCGACGCTCAGCCGAGAGCTGCTGGCGAACCTGGTGCGGGAGGCGATTGCTCGCGCCCGAGACGAGGTTGCGGCCGGACATCAGGCGCCCACTGCCGCGGCGATCGCCGCGGCCGCTCGCGCGGCGGCCGATGCGCTGCTGCGGCCGGGCCCGCACTGGGTCATCAACGCCTCCGGGGTGATCATCCACACCAACCTCGGCCGAGCGCCGCTCAGCCCGGCCGCTGCCGAGGCAATGCGGCGGGCGGCGACG
>JADZDV010000093.1 GCA_020850915.1 Chloroflexota bacterium
GCCCGGGACACGGAGCACATCGAGAAGGCGTTCATCTTCGGCGGCATGCCCGCGCGGAACGGGCTCACGGCGGCGCTGATGATCCAGGCCGGCTTCACCGGGGTCTGGGACACCTTCAGCGGCGACGGCAGCTTCCTCGTGGCTTTTGCCGACAGGCCGGAGCCCGAGCAGCTCGTGGCTGACCTGGGCTCACGCTTCGAGGTCATGCTCACCAACATCAAGAAGTACTGCGTCGGCTTCCCGGTCCAATGCGCCATGGAAGCGCTTCTGCTCTCAGTGGAGGGGCACCGCTTCGGGCCGACTGATGTCGAGAGGATCGTGGCGCGGCTGCCGCGTTCGGGCGCGCATACCGTCAACGATCGCGAGATGCCAAACATCAGCCTGCAGTACCTCTTCTCCGTGGCGCTGCTGGACGGCGATGTCAGCTTCCTGGCCGCCCACGACGTGGACCGGATGAACGAACCGACGATCAGGAGCCTGCGCTCCCGCATCTCGGTGGTGGGCGACCCGGAGCTTGCGAACGGGGAGCACACGGCCATCGTCGAGTCGACGCTCAAGGACGGCCGGACGTTGACGAAGCGAGTTGACAGCTTCCGCGGCAAAGCTGACAACCCGCTCACCACCGAGGAGGTCGAACGGAAGGCGCACGATCTCATCGCGCCGGTGATGGGCGCGGAGCGGGCCACACGCCTGATCGAGACCGTTCGAAACCTGGAGCAGCTACCGACGGCCCCTGAGCTTCGGCCGCTGCTCGCTCTCGCCTCCGTCTGAGGAGGACTTCGGCTGAGCGGTACCGCCTGAGGAGGGCTCTTGCTGGGTGGTACCACCCCGCCCGCCCAGCGTCGTCTTGCCCGGTGTGTTGGTCACCGTCGGTGTCGCGGTCACCGTCGACGTCGCTGTGGCCGTCCCTGTCGCGGTCGCCGTGGGCGTCGGCGTCGCGGTGGGCGGTGTGCCGGTCGGCGTGGCTGTCGGCGTATCCGACGGCGTGCTCGTCGGGGTGGCAGTGGGCGGTGTGCCGGTGACTGTGGCTGTCGCCGTCGCAGTGGGTGTCGCGGTATCGGTTGCGATGGGCGTCGGCGTGACGCACGTCAGGTCGTTGTCGTTGTTCTCACCGCAGACGTTGTCAGGGTTCGAGTTGTCGTTTGAATTGCCGTCGCTGCCGTTGTCGTTCGAATCGTTGTTGTTGTCGTTCGAATCGTTGTTGTTGTCGTTGTCACTGCTCGAGCTGCCGGTGCTGAACGGCACGTACAGCGTTGCCGTTGGATAGGCGGCGAACGGAGCGCCGAGATCGAGTCCGACCGTCGGCGTGACCAGGTTGTTCACCACTCGAGTGGCGTTGAACTCTGTGTTGGGCGCTACCCAGGTGCCGAAAACGGTCACGTTCTGGCCAAACCCAAGGAGCGGCAGGAGGGTCAGGTCCGAGACGTAGACGATGACGTCTCCGGAAACGGTGCGCAGCAGCACCCGCGCGGGCACCGAGAAGGTGTCGAGCGCAACGACCGTGCCGATGATCTGAACCGTGTAGGGGTTGGCATCGCCGGCCGGCAGGACGAGGGTGGCGGTCGGAGTGGACGCCGGGTCGGAGAGCAACGCCCCGCGAGCGTACGACAGCGCGCGTGGCGGCGGAGAAGCGAGGCCTGCGACCAGCGTCGCCAGCAGGCCCAGGAGAACGGCGACGCGCAACGCCAGCCATCGACTACGAAATACCATGGTTTCGATCCTCCGCCGGCTCGCGCTCGCCCGGATCGCGGCTGACTCGAAGCAATCATGCCCGTTTCCAGACGTCCGCGGAGCAGCGCGACCGGGACTTGTGAGACATCCGAAATACAGACCGTCCCGCGTCCGGTCTAAGCGTACACCAGTGACCGGCGAAACCCAAGCACGTCCTGCCCGGCAGCCGGCTCACCCATGTGTGCAACGTAGGGGGGTGTCATTGCCAGGCAGGGTGCCGAGTGTCAACGCAACGTAGCATCGCACCGCCGACCATCGGCCCGCATCGTCGAGCCCCGATCGGCCGCCCGTTCCGCCATACCGCTGCTCACCCGGAGCCGGCTGCCTGGGCGACCGTCTCGTCGCGGGAATTCGCGAGCGCCATTGACGGCCCGTTCACGGGCGGCTACTGAGATCGCAACCAATTCGCGGGAAGCTGGCCAAGAAAAGGGCGCTCGACGGCGAGGTCCGCCGGCCCTTCCGAGAAGGAGCGTGACACATCATGCTGACCGACGTGCGCTCGCTACCCGCCGCGCTCGACGAACTGCAGAGCAGGCCGATGCCCGGAGGGGTGCTCTCCGTGTACCTCGATACTTCACCCGGCAGAACCGCCTTCCAGGCGTATCTGCTCGCCTATCGGGACGGGTGCAAGCAGATCCGCGCATCGCTCGGCGACGCTGACCGCGAACGGTTCGAAACCGCGGCTGCGCGGATCGAACGACAACTGCTCGAATCACTGGAGCCTTCCCATCCGGGACTCGCCGCCTTCGCGTCTGGCGATGGCGCGTCATTCCTGGCGGTACCCCTGCCTCGAGCCCCGCGCGACGAAGTTGGCTGGGGCGAGCAGGCCCAGTTGGAGCCGCTCCAGGCGCTGCTGGACGAATACGAGCGCATCGCGGTCCTGCTGTTCGACAAGGAGCAGGCCCGGATCTATACGCTCTTCATGGGCACGATCGAGACGCGTCGCATCCTCCAGGATGAGGTGCCTGGCAAGCAGATGACCGGCGGGTGGTTCGCGCTGGCGCAGACCCGCTACGCCCGCCATCACGAGGACCATGTCTTACGACACGCCAGACGCACCATCGCTGTGCTGACACGGATGCTCCATGAGCGGCCCTTTGACCGCCTCATTGTGGGCGGCTCACCGGAGGCCGTGAGTCTCCTCCGCCAGCATCTGCCCCGGCCGTTGCGTGGCCGCCTGGCCGGGACGATCAACCTGGAGCTGTTTGCCAGCGAGCTGGAGGTCCAGCGAGCGGCGCTGAAGACTGCCGAGGATCTCGAGCGGCGGGACGAGATGGCGATGGTGAACGAGCTCCTTGAAGACGCATCCTCCCGCTTTGTCGTGCTCGGCCTGGAGGCGACGCTCGAGGCGCTGGGCGAAAAGAGGGTCCATCTGCTCGTGCTTGCGCCGAACGTGGACCCCGCGGGCGCAGCGTGCACCCAATGTGGTCGTCTCACCACCGCGTTGGGCGCCTGCCCGAGCTGTGGCGGCAAGAGCGTGCCCCTGGCAGCGCTGCGTGAGCCGCTGCTACGACAGGCGGCGGAACAGCGCGCATCGGTCGAGTTCGTGGCCGGTCCTGCCGCCGGGAAGCTGGAGACGTTCGGTGGGATCGGAGGCTGGACGCGATTCTGAAGTCGACCGGCGTGGCGACTCGAGCAGCCGCCACGCACAGCACAACGCGCAGGGGCGGGCGGGCTGCCGGGCTCTGCGCGTTCTGCTCTGCTCGCCGGATCGACGGGTGAGTGGGGTCACGAGGCGGGATCGATCCAGAGACGGTCGTGCACCGCGCGGACGCCACGGGTGAACTTCGCCGCGCCAATGATCGCCTGCTTTTCGGTCCACGAGCGGACCGGCCCTGAGAGGGTCGCCTCGCCGTCGTTCACCAGGACCGCGATGTGGCTGGCGGCCCGCTCCGCGCGCCGCTCCAGCGCGTCTTCGATCGCCCCCCGCACTTCCAGCGCGCCAACTTCAACGGGAACCACCCGGATCTTGCTCGTGACGCCGCGCATGCCGGGCAGGTTGCGCACCGCGCTCTCCGCCTCCTCGCGCTGGTGCCAGTGCTCGACCTCGCCCTCGAGCGTGACCCAGCCATCTGAGACGGTCGATTGGATGGCCAGCTCGGGCACCAGCACGTGCGACTCGAGCGCTCGGCGCACCTCCTGAGCGATCTCCGTGTCCGTGCGGCGAGCGCCGCCTGGCACTTTCACGCGCAGGTCGTTTGCCACATCCAGCACGCCAGCCACTCGGTGCGCGGCTTCCTGGGCGGCCAGCCGTTTTGCGTAGCTGCTGACCGTCCCGCTGAGCGTCACGACCCCTTCGTCCACCTCCACGCCAACATCCGTCTCCTCGACCCGCGCGTCCCAGTGCAGCTCGGAGAGAACTGCCTGCTGAATCTCCGCGTCCGTTCTCATTGGCCTGCTCCTCACGTTGCAGCGCGCGCCCCAGCTACTGCTGGGGTCGCTTGAACCAGTAGAGGCTCCTATCCCCACTGAGATCCTCCAGCGACGAGACCATCTCCCAGCCCTCATCCCCAAGCCGACGAAGCACGTCCCAGAACTCGCTGCCGCTGAGACCCCGCCAGGTATCGTGATGGGTGAACCCTACCTCGGTCAGCTCCCTGCCCCAACTGAGCAGGGCGAACTCCCAGGCCTGCATTCGAACCTCCTCCGGGCCGGGTGTGGCGATGGTGCGCCATCGCCAACTCACGGCCCTCGTTCGATCTCAGCTTCGGACAGTCAGGTTGCAAGCCCTGTAGCAGCGGGTGAACCGTGTGTGAATGGCTATCGTCCCCTGCTGACGCTGGCACGCACGCTGCAGCGCCTCACCGGGCCGGCGGCGAACGTCAACCGCGGGAGAGGGCGGCCTCGACTGAGCGTTGACGGACCGTTTACAGGCGGCTACTGGTCCTGCAACGAGGCTGGTGCAACCTGGGTAGGTGAGGCCTGGTAACCGGGCCAGGTCAGTGAGAACAGAATCAAGGAGGTTCGTCATGGCGGCGACAAACGTTCCGGTGAAAGCTGAGGAGACCAAGCCTGCGCGCAGGCAGCTCTTTGACATGACCGATCTGATGGAGGAGATGGAGCGGCTCTGGGAGCGAGCCTGGACGCGGCCGATGCTGCGAACGGCACGCCCGGTGCTGGCCCCGATAACCGAGTGGGCGCCCAAGATGGACGTCTTCGAGAAGAACGGCAACGTGGTTATCAAGACCGAGCTGCCTGGCGTCAACAAAGAGGACCTCGACATCTCGCTGGAGCAGGGCGACCTGATCATCAAGGGCGTGCGCAAGCAGGAGAGCGAGGTCAAAGAGGAGAACTACTACCGCATGGAGCGGAGCTACGGGAGCTTCTTCCGCAGATTGCCGCTCGGCTTCGAGACGGACCCCGCGAAGATCAGCGCCCAGTACAAAGACGGCGTCCTGGAGGTTCAGATCCCGAGGCCCGCCGAAGCGAAGCCTGAGACCCAGAAGATCCAGGTTTCTTGAGCGTCACGACAGAGGCGCGATCTGAGACGCAGCAACTGCTCGCCACCGCGCGCCGGTGCGCGGTGGCGAGCGCGCATCCGGTGACGTAGCGACCGTAGCCCGGCACCACGCGCGGGCGTTACCGCCCGTCGGCGATCTGCTCCAGCAAACGGGCATAGTCGATCAGGTGACGGAGGCCGAGGAACCGGTCACACGCGCGAGCGTGGGCGTTCCGGCCAAGCTGCTCCGCGAACGGGCGGTCCCGAAGCAGACGGTGAAGGGCACAGCCAAAGGCGGCGCGATCCGAGGGGGCGTCAAGCAGCAAGCCGTGTACGCCGTCGTCAAGCTGGTCGCGAATCCCGCCGACGGCGCTAGCGACGATGGGGCGGCCTTTCCACATCGCCTCCGTGACGGTCAGCCCAAAGCCCTCCTTAAGGCTCTTCTGGACGACGACCGCGGCGTGGCGCTGGAGCGCATTCACCATGGCCGCGTTCTCCTGGACATCGGCCATCGGCAGGCTCGCGAGAAGCACCCGCCGCCGGTCGCCGTGTGGCAGCGCGCGCCAGGCAGTCAGGACCTCCCCGAAGGTAGCGGCGCCCTCGGGATCATCCGTGACGGCGGTCACATTCGGCCCGGCCAGGACGAGGTGTGTGTCGTCCTCCTCGAGTCGATGGACCAGGTCGCGGAAGCCACGCATCACCCCGATCGGGTCCTTCAATGGATCCCAGCGCGAGACCTGGACAACCAGCGGCGCATCCCACGTCGGCGCGCGGCCGCGGTGGATGAGGTCGGCCTGTCGATCGACGCGGCCCGGTGTCCCGTCGTCTCGAAGAAAGACCCGCTGGCCGTCTCCTGGCGGCCCCTCCACGAGCCCGGCGTGCACCAGGATCGCCCGCACCGTGGCGTCGCTCAGCTCCTGGTTCTTCGGCGAGAACGCGTCGATGGACGGCTGGATGACGACTGACCGCTGGCACCAGGCGGGCACGTAGGCCTGGCGAGAGAAGATCGCGACCGCGATGTCCCGAAGATACGGTGCGATGAACGACCAGCCCAGCGCAACCTGTTCGTTCGGAGTATCGGTCCCGATGTGGCACCGCCAGACGACCGTCGCGCCGCACCGGACCATGACCGGCGCCAGGCCGGCCGTCTGCGGGTCGTGCAGGACCACGACGTCGCCCGGCCGAACGAGCGCCGCGAGCTCCGTTCCGTTCTCCTGGAGCACGCTCTCGTAGACGGCGCGCTCCGCCTCGCCAAGTGGAGAGCCATCGCCAATTGAGCCGTGCAGCGCGTGGTGGAGACGCTTGGTGACCGCGAAGAACGCCGGCGTGCCGGCGATCACCAGCCAGCGCGAATTGACGCCCGAGGCCCGGGCGTAGCCGATGAGCGACTGGAGCATCTCCGCGACGCCGCCGCCGCGCGCGGTCGAATTAACGTGCCAGACAACTCGCCCGGCGAGTCTGGTGCTGACCGCCGCGCTCAGACACTGCGCTTCCTGGATGCGCTCGACGCCGACGATCTGCTCGAACCGAGCGATCGGCCGCGGGCTGACTGGAACTTCCTGCAAGACGGCCACGGGCGCTCCAGACGTTGTCGACCGGTTGCTGTCGATTATTGGGAGCCGTCAACCGCCGGCGCTCGCCTCGCCGCCTCCAGCAGCAGGCGTTGCTCGGCGCTGGCCGCGCCCCTGTCGAGCGTCACGATGCCCGGGGCATCTCCGTCGGAGGTGCATCCTCGACGGAGGCGCTCACCCGGTCGAGCGCCTGGCGGCAGTCCTCGACGACGGTGGCAAGCTGCGCTGACGGGTACAGGGCCGCCTCCCGCGCGCTGATCGCGCAGACGGGGATCGCGCCGTCTGGACGCTGGCCAGTGGCTGTTGGCTCGGGCGGATCAACCAGGCGCAGCAGGCGGACCTCTCCGTACCGGTGACTCAGCCCGCGATCGACCAGGATCACCGGCGCACCATCCGGGTAGTCGCCTCGCTCCAGGACTTGCTGTCCGATCAGGAACACGGACTCAACACACCTCTCTGCCGCATCGTCCGAGACGTCGGTCCCGGAAGCCGACGGCCGTCCAGCCTCGCCCGCCCTGTCAAGCGATCGACCCCGCATCACCTCGGCCATCAAGCCCCTCCTCAGGCTCCTTGAGCCATCCTGTCTTGACAGAGTTGCGGCACACGTAGCCCGACGTAAACCACAGGTGAACGATGCACCAACTGTGCCGCGCGCTACGCGGGGCATCTGCTCCATCTGATCGCGATCGTCCACGAGGCGCGGAGAGTCGCCGCACCGGTGAGGACGCTCGGGGGCGCCATCCGCCGGCTGCATACCGACCGGTCGCTCGGCGATCTCGTCGCGCACGCCTGAGACACAGACAGGCGCGGAAGAGGCCGCCGCAACCTGGGACTCGGCACACGAGCTCACGAAGATGCCAGCGTTCGTCTGTCGGATCCCGCGACGCCTCCGACGGGCGCGGCAGCAGGCTGCCTTCGGCAGACTCGGGCTCCGCTTCAGGCGCCAGCTCGAGCGGCGGCAACCCACCCAGCTCACGATCCCGGACGCCGCGGGGCGTCACTCCTCGGTCAACGCGGCGTGTTCGGCCTGTCCCGGCCCCTCGACAAGCAACGCCGGGCAGGGCATCTGGTGGAGAACCGCCTGCAGGACCCTGGCGCGTCCAGGCTCGAGACGGCTGCGACGCACCAGCACGATGGCGTCGTCCTGGTGCTCGGCAGCAAAGCGCGTGATCTCGGCGCCGATCTCTCCCTGGGCCAGGTACATCCGGATGGACACGCCGGCCGGGCGGTCGTCGATGCAGGCGTACAGGCGGTCGACGACTTCGTCGGCCCAGCGCGGCCATTCGTGGTGCGCCTGATCGACGTAGCGCGGAGCGCCAATGCTGCCAGTCTCCCATGGCGCGGCCTGTTCGGACGACGCGACGTACAGCAGGTCGATTGACGCTCCGAGCCGGCCTGCCAGGTCAGTCGCCGGCCGAAGCGCCGCGGCAGTCCCGGGCGTGCCATCCACCGGTAGGAGCAGGCGTCCCAACGGCGACGGGACCCTCGGCTCGGACGCGGCCTCCGGGCGAACGAGCAGGAGTGGCCTCTGGGTGCCGGCGATGACCGCGCGCGCGACTCGCCCAAGAGTCCGCCCAGGCTCGACAGTGCGTCCATGCGTGGTGAGGACGACCAGCGCGACTCCTGGGGCGGCCGCTGCGTGGAGAATCGCCGCGGCAGGCTGTCCGCCGTGCGAGCGAACCTGCACGACTTCACCAGGCCCGAGATCCGCGTGAAGTCGCCGCCAGAGATCGGCTTCGGGGACCAGGTCCGAGGCCACGTGGAGAATCTCCACCTCCGCGGCCAGTTGCCGCGCCACAACCCGTGCCAGCGGAAGAGCGGTCGCTCCGGCTGGCGAGCCGTCGAGCGCCACCAGCACCTTCGGTCGGTGCTGTCTCGACTGGAAGCTCATCGCCCCTCCTTCCCGCTCCGCCGGTCATCGAACGGAGGGGTCACCGGCTGCTGGACCGAGAGCACGTGGTCGCAATCTCCAACTGACAGCTTCATCGGCCGGCCGTGCCGGAGTGAGGCAGTCAGCGTGCCGGAGGCCCGGTCGATCTCAATGCCGAGCGCTCGCTGGCGCCACTGCACGCTGAAACGCAGTGCCTCCCACTCGGGCGGCAGCCGCGGATCGAAGCGGAGCCGATCCGAGTCCAGCCGCATGCCCGCGAACCCGAAGACGGCAGCCTGCCACAGCCCGCCCTGCGCTCCGATGTGAATCCCGAGGGCCGCGTTCCCCCTGCCATCGCTCAGGTCGATGGCGCTCGCCTGACGAAC
>JADZDV010000094.1 GCA_020850915.1 Chloroflexota bacterium
ACCTGCTTGACTTCTTCGACTGTGAGCTGCAGGACGTTCAGAACGCTGGCTGGCTCGAGCGTCTCCACCCGGAGGACCGGGGGCGGGTTCGCCACCAGTACGCGGCAATCGTGGCCTCTGGAGAAGCGTTCCAACTGTTGATGCGGGCGCATCGGTTCGATGGGGCCTACCGCTGGCGTCTGTTCCGGGGTGCGCCAATCCATCAGGAGCCCGCGAGCTTCGCGGGCAGCGCGCTGGACGTAACGAACGACGTCGAAGTGTGGGAGGTTGTCAAGAGCGCGTGAGCGCCTCGACGAACGCCTCGCCGACCCTCTCTCTCATGCCGGCGTAGACGGGTTCGCTGGCGGCCCGGAAGGCCGCCAGCGTATCCGCCGGCAATGGGTCGATCTGCACGCCGCTCGACGTTAGAAGCTCACTGACCGCGGCATCGCGTTGCGCGGCGAGCTGGCGCTGATAGCGTGAAGCTTCCAGGGCCGTCTCGCGGACCGCGGCTTGCAGACTGTCAGGCAGGCTTTCCAGCCAGCGGCGGTTGAGACACATCACGCGCACGCCGAAGAACTGAGCGGTGAGCGTCACATAGGGCGTATACCTGTAAGCGCCGTACGTCCAGGTGTTGTCAAGCGGATTCTCTTGGCCATCCACCCGCCCCTCCGCCAGAGCCGGTATCAGGTCGAGAATATCCGTCGCCACTGGCTCAGCGCCGATCGCCCGGAACGCCTCCGCGTAGAGCGGGCTTGGCTGGATGCGCACCCGGAGGCCGCGAATGTCCTCGGGCTGTCGGATCGGGCGGAGCCGGTTCGAGAGGTGGCGGAAGCCGTTCTCCCAGTAGCCGACGACGGCCAACCCGGTGTGCGCCCCGAGGTCGGCGGCCATCTCCAGACCGATCTCGCCGTCGAGCGCCGCGAAGGCGCGCTCGCGGGTGTCGAACAAGAACGGCAGGTCCAGGGCGGCCAGCTTTGGACACTCGCCCGCGAAGTAGGACGTCGACATGTACATGCCGTTCAGGAACCCAGAGTCAACCATCTGAACCATCGTCCCGCCGGTGTAGCCGAAGTCCAGGACGTTCCAGAAGAGGTCCACCTCGATAGCGCCCCTCGTGCGACGCTCCAGAAGCTCCTTGAAGCGGGCCGCGGCCTGGCTGTGGGTTGTGGTCGGCGGGGAGTAACCCGCGAAGCGGAGCCGAATCGGATGTCCGTCAGTGGTCGACAACGTGCAGGCAGCCTCTCAGAATCAAGCGGGCTGAAGCCCGGCGACTCGTGTCAGTGCTCCGATGGTAGCGGTTGCCGGAGTACACTCACCACCGTTGCCGCGCCATCACAGGTTGGACATCTCTTCAGGAGGAGGCTCCCGTGCGGCCCGCTGAACGCTTCCCATGGCCGGACGGCGCGCAGTGCGCCGTCGCGCTGACCTTTGACGTGGACGCCGAAAGCCTCTGGATCGGCCGCGATCCTGAGAACGCCCACCGGCCGGGTGTGCTGTCTCAGGGCGCGTACAGCCCGAAGGTCGCCGTTCCGAAGATCCTCGAGCTGCTGGCCCGCTACGGCATCAAGGGTACGTTCTTCATCCCTGGCGAGGACGTGGACGCGTGGCCGGACGCTCCGCGCCAGATCGACGCCGCGGGACACGAGCTCGGGCACCACGGCTACCACCACATCCGTGCCGACACGTCGAAGCTGGACGTCGAGGTCGATGCCTTTGACCGGGCATTTCGGGCGTACGAGAAGGCGGTTGGCAAGCGCCCGGTCGGTTTTCGATCGCCAAGCTGGGACTTCACGGCCAACACACTGCGGCTGCTGGCCGAACGCGGGTTTCATTACTCGACGAACATGATGGACCAGGTGACCCCATATATCCATCCAGGCACGAGCATCGTCGAGCTACCCGTCCAATGGACACTGGACGATGCCCCGTTCTTCACCTTCGGTCTGGGCGAGCGTACCCGCCCGATCGCGCCGGCGGCCCATGCCTTCCAGGTCTGGCTCGAGGAGTTCGAGGGAATCTACGCCTGGGGCGGCCTGTTCAACTTGACGATGCACCCTCAGATGATCGGGCGTCCCGGACGGATGTTGATGCTGGAGCGGCTGATTCAGACAATCAGCCGCTACCCCAACGTCTGGTTTGCGACCTGTCTCGAGATCGCGGACTGGTCGCGCGCCCAGCTTGGGACCTGACGGCGCAGGATCAATATTCGTCGAACATCCGCTGTAGCTCGTCAGGGTCCGAGGTCTTCGTGAGCCCCAGCATCAGCAGCACGCGGGCCTTCTGTGGAGAGAGCGTGTCGCCGGCGACGTAGCGGTACTGCCGGTTCCAGGTCGTGCGGATGATCCGACCGATGCCGACGCGCGCGCTGATAACCGTCGGAACGCCGGCGGCCAGCGCGCGCTGGGCGGCATCGTGCTCTCCGGTCGTGATCTTGCCGGCGCCGACGCCGGCGATGACAATGCCGCGAGCGCCGGCCGCCACGAGGGCGTCGATCATGACGCCGTCCGCCCCGGGGTAGGAGGTCACGATGTCCACCCGCGGGAAGCCCTCCAGCGTTCGGACGTCGAACTCGCTCTGGCGCGTATGGCGACGGGTTGGGCGACGGTAGAAGAGCACCTCGTCGTCATTGTCTACGTAGCCGAGGTACCCGAAGTCCTGGTTCTGGAACGTCTCCACGCGATAGGCACGCGTCTTGCTGACGTCTCGGGCTGAACTGATCGCGTCGTTGAGACAGACCATCGCGCCCACGCCGACCGCTCGCGGGCTGCCAGCCAGCAGCATCGACTTGTACAGGTTCGATTCGCCGTCAGCGCTCATACTCGCTGTCGGCCGCATGGAGCCTGTGACCACGATGGGTTGGTCCGTCGGCACGGTGAGGTGCAGGAAGTAGGCTGTGTCTTCGATGGTGTTCGTACCGTGGGTGATGACAACCCCGTGAGCGCCCTGCTCGATCGCCTCGAGCGCCTTGCGGCCCAGGTCTGCCCAGTCCTCGGGCACCATGAGAGTGCTGCTCATCAGGCGGTACGGCACATTGCGGACGTTGGCAATCTCGCCGATCTCCGGCACGCGTGCGAGCAGGTCCTCGGCGGCGATCTTGGGCGCAAAGTCTGAGTAGTCAACCTGGTCGCGGCGGTGACGCGCATGGCTGCCGATGGTTCCGCCGGTGGCGATCAGCGCGACCGTTGGCACGCTGCCCGGAGCCGCGTCGGACATGTGAAGCCCTCCAGTCGTCAAAGTAGTGAATCGGTGGCGTCGTCATCGTAGCAGGCCGGCTCCGACGTGATGTCGGATCAGCAGTTGGCCTGGGCGGGATGGCGTATGATGTCCGGGTCGTCTCTGGTATCGGGAGTCGTGATGATGGCGGAAGTGGCGGATCGGCAGACGGCGGATGTGCGCCGCGTCATGGTTCTCGGCGGCGGCTTTGGCGGCGTGACTGTGGCTCAGACCATGGAGCGCCTGTTCCGCGACGACCCGAGCGTCGAGATCACGCTGGTCAGCCAGACGAACTCGATGCTCTTCTATCCGATGCTCGCGGAGACGATCTCGGCGTCGATCGAGCTGTCGCACATCCTGAGCCCCCTCAGACGGCTCTGCCCCCGGACAACTGTCCGAGCGGAGACGATCCGGTCGATCGATCTGACGGGCCAGACCGTCACCACCGTGAACCCGGTCACACGACTGGACCAGGCGCTCGCCTACGACCATTTGGTCGTGGCGCTCGGCAGCACGGTCAACTTCTCCGGCCTGCCGGGCGTGAGCCAGCACGGAATCCCCTTCAAGACCGTTGGCGACGCGTTGTACCTCCGAACCCACTTGCTCGAGATGCTGGACGCCGCTGATGTGGAGGCAGACCCGGAGGCGCGCGCCCGCATGCTGACGTTTGTCGTGGCCGGGGGCGGCTTCTCCGGCGTGGAAGTCGCGGCGGAGCTGAACGACTTCGTGCGCGAGTGCTGTGGGACGTATCGCAATCTCCGTCCCGAGCACATGCGGGTCATCCTCCTCCACAGCGGCGAGCGGATCCTGCCCGAGCTTGGCGACGACCTGGCGCTGCACGCGCAGAAGGGGCTCCAGGCGAGAGGGGTCGAGATCTTGCTCAAGCGGCGGATCGCCGCGGCGTCGGCGTCCGAGGCGAAACTCCAGGGCGGGGAGAGCATTCCGACGCGGACCCTGATCGTCGCGATCGGCACCACCCCCAACCCGGTCGTCGCGGCATTGCCAGTCGAACACGTCCGCGGCAGGCTCGCGGTCGACTCCACTCTGCGCGTCAAGGGGTACGCGAACGTCTGGGCGCTCGGCGACTGCGCCGCGGTCCCGCAGCCGGGTTCGAATGAGCTCTGCCCCCCAACGGCTCAGTTCGCATTGAGGCAAGGCAAGACCGTGGCGCACAACGTAGCCGCGGCGTTAGGGCGTGGACGGGCCAGGACGTTCGATTTCCGTGGACTCGGCGTGATGGTCTCGCTCGGACGGCGGTCCGCGGCGGCGCAGGTCCTCGGGTTCAAGCTCTCGGGGTTCCTCGCCTGGCTGCTCTGGCGGTCGTTCTACCTGAGCCGGCTGCCCGGCCTCGATCGCAAGCTTCGAGTGCTGATCGACTGGAACCTCGACCTGATGTTCCGGCGTGACATCGTCCAGTTGAACGAGGGGCGCACAGAGCGCCTGGCGACGGCGCACTACGAGGCCGGCGAAGACATCGTGCGGCAGGGAGACCCGGCCGATCTGTTCTACCTGATCCTGCGGGGAGAGGTGCAAGTCCTTCGCCGGGAGCACGACGTTGAGCGGGAAGTCGCGAGGTTGTCCGCCGGCGAGTCGTTTGGAGAGGTCGGGCTCATTCGACAGCAGCGGCGCAATGCGACCGTCCGGGCAGTTGGGCCGGTGGATGTGGTCAGTCTCGAGAAGGCGGAGTTCCACATCCTGGTCGATCACTGGAAGCAGTTTGGCGAGACAATCATGCGTCAGACCACGGAGCGCGACGTCGCCACGGAGGCGCGTTAGCTGGCCCGGTTTGTGCAGGCGCCGCGGGGTGCTTCGGAGGAACAGCACCACATGGGTACACAGAGCGTCGAACCGTGACCGCGCCTCATGAAGCTGGCTCTGGGCAAGGGAAGCTCGTGATGGTTGTCGAGGATGATCCCGACATCAGCGACTTGCTGACGGGAATTCTCGAGGAGCAGGGCTACAGCGTTGTTCCAGTGACTGACGGACGGGATGCCGTTCGCGTGGCCGCCGAGCGAAAGCCAGATCTGATCACGTTGGACCTCGCTTTGCCCGGCGTGGACGGCTGGGCGATCGCACGTCAGTTGCACGAGGAGCCGCGTACCGAAGCCATCCCCATCCTGGTGATCTCCGCCCACACCAGCGATCTCGGGGAGACGCTCCGGACCCGAGTGGCGCGGGTGATCTGCAAACCGTTCTACTTCCCCCAGGTCCTCCACGACGTTGCGGACATTCTGGGCGAGCGAGGAGACGGCGTCAGGCAGTAGCGCGGGACGCGCCTCATCCGGTGCGCCCGCGCTCGTCCGGAGCGGGACCACGCCTCGGGCTTGCTCGACCCGTCGGTTTGAGGCGTGGTATTGTCGCCTCTCGTGGCCCTGACGGAACGGTCGCACATCACGGTTGTCCTGCCGCGGCCTTCGCTCGGCGAGATCATCCAGGGGGCGGCGCGGCGCCCTGAGTGGACAGCGCTTGGCGTCGTCCTGCTGGTTGGGTTCCTGGCACGAGCGATCGGTCTCCCGACCCTCGAGCCGAACGTCTCCGAGGATGAGGCCGGCCATGTCCTGGTGCTGATCCAACTGCTGCATGGTCAGGGCCCTGGCCCATGGGATGTCCTCCCGGACGGCACCCCGGCCACGGCGCTCTATCCGAGCGCGCTCCTGTCGCTCCTGCTGGGGCCTACCTACCTGGCGTTGCGCTGGACGAGCGTGCTCGCCAGTCTCTCTGGGCTCGTGCCCTTCTATCTGCTCGTCCGAAGCGTCACGTCGCAAGCGGCAGCCTGGGTTGGCACCCTGCTCCTGGCCACATCGTGCTGGTTCCTCTTTTTCTCGCGCAACGGCGAGCCAGGCATCTGGCCGGCCGTGCTAGCGATCTGGTGTGCACTGTTCCTCATGCGAGCCGTCCGGACGGGCCGGAAGCGGGATTGGGCCCTGGCGGGCGTCTTTGCTGGCCTGGGCTGGTATGTGCCGGTGGCAGGTCTGTGCATCCTGCCGGTGGCGATCGTCGCGACGACGGCGCTCGGGCGGGCGACCGGGCTGGCCTGGCGGGAGGTGGGCGACGGGCTGCAGACACTCGGGATCGGCGCGGCCGCGCTGCTCCTGGCGCGTGCGCCAGGCCTCGTCGATCAGCTCCGGACCGTGGCTCAGCGGTTGGCCTGGGGCAGCGGCATGCAGGGGAGAGATCCGCTGGCCCAGCTCGGGCTCTCGGTCCGCGAGCTGCTGTTGCTGGACTCCACGCTGGGAGGGAACAGCCGCTATCTGCCGAGCGGAGCGGCCGTGCTCGACTCCTTTGCCGGGAGCCTGTTCCTGCTCGGACTCGCAGTCTCGGTCACGCGGCCAGCCCGCGTCGCGTACTGGTGGGCGATCTACCTCGTGGCGTTGCTGGCCGTTGTCCCGAGCCTCGCTCCGTCGCCCGACCTGCAGGCGAGCCTGCTCGCCCTACCCGCGATGCTGCTCTTCTCCGCCGTCGGGTTCTCCTGGCTGGCGTCGCGCAAGAGCTGGTCTGGCCTGGGGGGCACTGTGCTCGTGCTCGGCGCGATCGGCGCCGCGGCGTTCAACCTCTGGAGCTACGTCGCCTGGATGCGTGCCCCGGCGACGGCAGCGGCTCGCGGCGCGGCGATCGAGACAGCCGACTTCAGGTACTGGCAACCGGCGCAGGTTGAGCGGCTCGAGGGCGGGGCGGCCTTTCTGTCAGTGGTGGACTGGCAGCGGCAGCGGAGCCAGTACGTGCCTGCCACGGCGCTCGCTCCCGGCGCGCCGCCCACGCTCTCGTCCCTGGAAGCTCGGGCGGTGTCGGGCTTCGGCCCGATCGCCGGTCTGAAGAAGCCGCGCGGCGTCGCGATCGACGCCGCGGGCGGCGGCTTCGTGCTGGACGGCGATGGCCGTGTCGTCAGACTGGATGCCGAAGGGAAGGTGGCCACCGGCTTCGCGCTGACCGGCGGACCGAGAGCCGAGGAGGTTGCCGACCTGGCGTTGGGCGCGGACGGGAGCTTGCTCGTGCTGGATGCGGGGCGCGGAGCGATCGATCGCTTCGAGGCGGGCGGCAGGTTCGCCCGGACGCTGGGTGGCGACTGGGGCATGTACCGTCCGCGAGGTCTCGCGGTGGGCCATGACGGCCGGGTGTATGTCGCCGACACCGGACGCAATCGGGTGGTTGTCACCACTCCCGAGGGAAGGATCGAGGACACCGTCGGAGATCTGGAGCAGCCGACGGACGTGGCGGTGGATGAGCGCGGCTGGCTCTACGTCGCGCTGCCAGAGGCCAGCAAGTTACAGGTACTAGACGATAAGCGCCGCCGGCTGGTGAGCTGGACGATCCCTAAGTCCAACACAGTGGATGGACCCCACCTGGCCGTTTCCGAGCTGGGGGCGCTGGTCGTGTCGGAGCCCAGCGAGCACCGCGTTTCGTTCTTCGACCCTGGTGGACGCGAGCTCGGGAGCCTGGCGGCGGCCAGCGGCCAGTCTCTCAAGCTGCCGTACGCGGTCGCGGTCAGCGGCGGGAGGCTGCTCGTCGGAGACAGCGGTGCGCCGGCCGTCCGCGCGTTCGACCTGACGCCGCGCTGAGCGCCGGTGGGCGACGCTAGATGGCGCCCTCGTCTCGCAAGCGCTGAATTGTCTCGGGGCTCAGCCCGAGGTACTCGCGCAGCAGCTCCTCGGTGTGCTCGCCCAGCAGTGGCGGATGGCGCCGGGCCTCGGCCGGGGTATCGGCGAACTTGTACGGCATGCCTCCGAGCCGGACGGAGCCGAGCGTGGGGTGTGGCAGCTCCATGAGCATGTGACGGTGCAACACCTGCGTATCGTCGAAAACGTCGGCCACATCGTTGACCGGGCCGGCCGGCACGCCCGCGGCGAGCAGACCGTCGATCCAGTAGGCGGCCTCGCGGGTGGAGAAAGCCGCCTGAAGCTCGTCTTGGAGCTCCTGGCGATGGGCGACGCGCCCGGCGTTGGTGACGAAGCGCGCGTCCGAGGCCAGCTCGGGTCGATCGACCAGTTGACATAAACGTCCGAACTGACCGTCGTTGCCGCAGGCGATGAGGAACCATTTGTCGGCTGCCTGGAACGTCTGGTAGGGGACGATGTTCGGGTGGGCGTTGCCATAGCGGGGGTAGATGACCCCGGTGTTCAGGTACGTGGCGCTGACGTTGATCAGCAGCGCGACGGTGCTTTCGAGCAGCGACACCTCGACATGCTGGCCCTTGCCAGTCAGATCCCGGTTGCGCAGGGCCGCCAGGATGGAAACGCAGGCGAAGAGGCCGGTGCTCAGGTCGGAGAACGCGAGGCCAAATTTCAGCGGCGGTCCGTCCGGCTCGCCGGTGACGCTCATCACGCCCCCCATGCCCTGGGCGATCACGTCATAGCCCGGCCGGTCCGCGTACGGGCCGTCCGAGCCGTAGCCGGAGATCGAGCAGTGCACGAGTCGCGGGTTCAGCTCCTTCAGCCGCTCGTAGCCGAGGCCCAGACGATCGAGATCGCCCGCCTTGAAATTCTCGATCACGACGTCTGACTCGCGGACCAGGCGCAGGACGATCTGCCGGGCTTCGGGGTGTTTCAGGTTGAGCGTCAGGCTTCGCTTACCGCGGTTGATCGCCAGGTAGTAGGTGGACTGGTCGCCGGCAAACGGCGGGCCCCAGCGGCGCGTGTCGTCGCCCGTGCCCGGCTGTTCGACCTTCACGACGTCGGCGCCCATATCGGCGAGCACCATCGTGCAGTACGGCCCGGCCAGGATGCGGCTGAGGTCCAGGACGCGGAGGCCGGTCAGCGGCCCGCTCATGGCGCGCAGCTTCCGGTCGGTCCGTGCGCGGTATCACGCGATACCACACACGGGGGATGTGCAGACCCCCCATGCTGACTACCATGGGTGTAACGAAATGATGAAATAGTGAACGAGATCAGGAGTCGTCCATGGTGGTACTCGCTGCGATCGCCGTTGTGGGCGGTCTTGCAGTTGCCGTGTGTGTGAAAGTTGTGGATGTCATGTGCGATCCGAGTGCAGAGATGCCGCGCATGCCCGTGCCGGTGGTGATCCCCTTGATGTTCGTCTTGCTGCTCTCCATTCCGTTCCTGTGGGTGGCCGTGCAGCTTCGAGGAGGGAGCCAAACGCTGCAGCTGGGCGCCGCGCGGGTCTCGCTGGCTCGCTAGCGGTCTGCGCGGCTACCCAGCCAACGTCCCTGCGCCAAAGTCTACGGGCGTTGGAGTTCCAGGCGCATCGTCGCGACCCTCACGCTGCTCGCTTCGGTCGCTTCGGCTCCCGCACACCGGCGATGGCAATCGAGGCCGCGATCCCAGCTATCGCCGACATCAGGAGTGTGTAGTCGTAGGTCCCAGATGCCTCGCGCAGGTAGCCGGCCAGGTAGGTCCCGAGCGCCGTGCCAATCGGCATGATCGTGAACATCGTGCCGAAGATCGTGCCGAGATTGGGTAGCCCGCAACGGTCGGCGGTGATGGACGAAGTCAGCGGCGTCGTGGACGTCCAGGACACGCCGAGCAGGAACGCGCCGGAGTAGAGGGCGAGCGGGTTGTGGTGGGCGTGCATCAGAATCAAGAACGACGACCCCCGCAACAGGTAGACCACGGCCAGGATGTTCTTCCGACCCAGGCGATCCGCCAGGCTGCCGGTTGCCAGCGAGCCGCCGATGCTGAAGAGGCCGACGAGCCCGAGCGTGCTGGCGGCGACCATGCTCTCGAAGCCCATCTCCATCGCGAATGGCACGAAGTGCACCTGGGCAAAGCTCATGGTGAAGCCGCAAACAAAGAACCCGAAGGTCAGCCGCCAGATGTCCGGCATCGTCGCGGCCTGGCGTGGCGTGATGGCGGTGCCACCGTCGATGGTCCGCCCGCGCGACGAGGTCTCGGTCTCTCCGTACGGCCGAAGGCCCAGGTCCTGGGGCCGATTTCGGATGAACAGGAAGGCGACCGGCACGGCGAAGAGCCCGATGAAGGCGGCGATTGCCTGGAATGACAACTGCCAGCCAAGCGAGCCAACAAGGAGCGCGGCCATCGGCACGGTGACCAGCTCTCCGAGCGCGCCGCCGGTCGAGGCGATCGAAAGGGCGAGCGCCCGTTTGCCGTGGAACCAGGCGCTCACGAGCGGCGTGGTGGTGACCGGCGAGGCGAAGGCGTAACCCACCGCGAGGAGCACGCCGAAGGCGAGCATGAACTGCCAGTACTCGGTGACGACGGAGCTGATGGCCAGCGCCAGGGCGGCCACGGCGAGCCCGATCACGACCACGGCCCGGGCGCCAATCCGATCTGCTAGCAGGCCAGCAGCCCAGCGGAGCAGGCCGGCCAGGAGGAGGTTGATCGACGCGGCGCCGGAGAGCTGGGTGAGCTCCCAACCGAGATCCTGGCGCATCGGCTGAATGAACACGCCGAACGAGAACCGCGCACCGGCCGCCGAGAACGACATCAGCATCACGGCGACGAGCAGGATCCAGCCGTAGTAGATCCGAGCCGGCTTCGCGCGAAACGTAACTTCCGCTGCTGAATCGGATGCGTTGCCATCGGCCAGCGGTGTCCCGACGGCAGCAGTCGCGTCAGTGGCTCTCATGGTGGCCAAGAATACCAGAGCCGAGCTCGTGGCGAGAGCGGGAGCTTTCTAACGCGGGCTCGGCGAGAGGCCAGATCGCAGACCTCTCGCGCCTCGCCAGACTGTCCAGGCGGCCCCGAGCAGAACGCTCAGTGCCGATCCCAGGGTGATCAGCAGACCGTACCGGAGCTCGGGCGGCTGATAGACCATGACGATCTGATGTGCGCCAGGGTCGACGGCGACCGCCCTGAGGACGGCATTCGCCCGCAGGATAGGCTGTTCTCGTCCGTCAACCCAGGCGCGCCAGCCGGCCTCATAGCGGTCCGCCAGGACCGCGTAGCCGGGCCGGCGGGCCAGGACGTCCAGCGTCACCCGTTCCGTCTGATAGTCGCGCACGACGGCTGCCCCGGCCGGCTCGCTGGACGGCTGCTGCACGGGGGCGCGATCCGTGGCGCCGCCGCCTTCGAGCAGCACCATGCGCTCAGCATCGTACGGGTCTTGCAGAAGCTGCGTCACCAGCGATCCGTCACCGCTCCCGGATCGCGCGCGGTGGGCCTGGTCCACGAAATAGGCTCGCGGCAGCGCCCTGACGTTCTCCAGCACCTCTACGTTCTGGTCCTGGTAGATCGGCTGGTACTGCGCGCGATCGCGCGACAGCAGGGAGCGCACCGGGACGCCCTCTTCGCCACCGAGACCCAGCCCGTGGATGTTCAGCAGGCCGCTCATGCCGACTCGGCGGATGCTGACCTGGCTGACGACCATCGGCTGGGGCAGCGGGATCGTGGCGCCGTACAGGACGCTCATCTGGCCCGGTCGGCCCTGGAGCACAGGCCCGCTCCATACCACTGGAGGGTTGCGCGCTCCATCCATTGGCCAGGGGCCCAGTCGTGGCTCCGTGCCGTCGTCGGTCTCGATGGCGAATCGGATCGGGAGGATCGCCAGGTGGCCCTGCTCGCCGTGCAGGATCAACTCGGCCACCGGCACGCCATACTCGCGCGTGCCCGGGTTGTCGATCGATCCGATGAGGGTGACCTGCTTGGTGTACGTTGGCTCGACGCGGAACTGCTCCAGCCCGGACGGGTTGTTCACCGAGCCACGCATCAGTCGGTCGACTGGGTGGTACTGGGTGCCGCGGAAGCGCGAGAGCCCGGTCGCCTTCGCAGGGGCCAGCAGGTACCTGACGTTGAAGAGGTCCATCAGGAAGTTGTCCTGGCGGACCAAGCTCATCCAGAACTCGTTCATATCCCGGGGCTCGAGCGAGCTGTAGCCGCTGGCGACCTGGATGTCGTCCGTCACGAGACGATTCGGGCCGTAGTCCTGGAAGAGCTCCGGCTCGACGAACACGCGGAAGAGCCCGGGCTGGGCTTTGAGCGCCTGCACCGCGGCGCTGTCAGGCGTCAAGCTGGCGAGGCGCCGATGGGGGTAGAAGCCCTGCGCGAACATGCCCAGGTCCACCATGACCACGCCGACGACGACCACCCGCCACAGCGCGCAGTAGCAGCGATGCATCCCGCGCAGCAGGAGCAGGGCTGGTACGGCGACCATCAGGAGGAGAGCGCCGAGGGTCCGCGGGTTTGACAGCGAGAGAGACTCGCGCATCCCCGTCATCACCGTGCCGGCGTTCAAGCTGAAATCTGCCCGGCGCAGACTCAAGTAGGTTCCGTCGATCAGCGACCGGGACAGGTCAGGGTTCGCCGCGAGGGCCGCGAGGATTCCGAGGACCAGCGCTGAGAGGGCGACTGCTCCCGCGAAGAACGCGGCGGTCAGAAGCACCAGCCGACGCAGCCGCGGCGAGGCGAATCGTTTGCGAGGGCTGAACCGCCGGCGATCGAGCCAGGCGGCGCCGAAGCCCGCGAGGACGGCAACGCAGATAACGAAAATGAAGCTGAAGCGAGCCGGCACTCGCAGGAAGGAGAACCCCGGCAGCGCCCAGACCAGACGGTAGACCTGGAGCGGCAGGTAATCTCCCATGGCGAGCAGCAGCGAGGCTCCGGCCAGGATGCCGAAGAAGAGAACGGCGCGGGTGCGCACGTAAGCGAGGGCGACGAGCGCGAGGAGCAGCGGTGCCACGCCCACGTAGACGGTGGTCTCGGCGGGAGACCAGAGGCCCCAGTAGAGCGTCTGGTCGGCTCGGAACAGGTAAGGGAAGAGAAGCTGCACCAGTTGAGTCGGCGGGACGGAGTAGCTGGTGGAGAATTCGTAGCTGACCCCGCCAGCGCGCGGCGATCGCTCACCCAGTGCGAAGAGGGGGAGCAGTTGTACGGCTGCCAATCCCACGCCGACCAGAATGACGAGCAGCAGGCCAAGCTGCCGACGCAAGAGGAACAGGGCCGCCTTGCGCGGTGACAGCGCAACCCGGACGCGCTCCCACTGGTGCCACGAGCGCCAGGTCCCAACGTGGCCGAGAGACGGCGTGTGCAGCGGCGCGACGAGCACGTATGCCTGGTAGAGCAGCAGGGAGAGCAGTACCGGTTGTACGTGGACGCCCAGCATCTGCACACCCAGGACGACGCCGGCGCCGAGCAGGTACAGCGCCCGGCGGGGGGTGGCCCGCCGGTAGGCCAGCTCGAACAGCACCAGCACCAGCGGAGTCCAGGCGGCGCCGCGGACGATGTTGTCGTGGTCGATGTGTCCGACGAAGAAGCTGCCGAAGGCAAGCGTCAGACCGGAGATCGTGGCGCCCAGAGCGCCCGTCCCCAGGAGCCGCGCCAGCGCATACGTCGAGATCGCCGCGACGAGAA
>JADZDV010000095.1 GCA_020850915.1 Chloroflexota bacterium
CCAGACCGTCCGGCCGATCCGTTCCTCGATATGAAGGGCGCCATGCTCCTTCAGCGACATCGGTTCGGCTCCCAGCGCGTCCTGCCGCCCGGCAAGGCGCTGGAGATGGCAACCATCGACGCTTTCCGCGCGCTCAATCTCGACCACGAGCTGGGCTCCATCGAAGTGGGCAAGAAGGCCGATCTCGTCGTGGTGGATGCCTTCAAGCCACACCTCTGGCCGCTCGCCATGCCGGTCCATCAGCTCGTCTACTACGCCACGGGGGCTGACGTGGAGCACGTCCTCGTCGACGGCAAGCTGGTCGTCCGAGACCATCAGCTCACGCAGGTGGACCAGCGAGCGCTGCTCGTCGAGTCTCGCGCTGAGCTGGAGCGACTGCGAGGGTATCCGGAGCTGCAGCTTCGTGAGCTGGCCCAGATTCCCGACCGCTTCTGGGGCCACGCTCAGTTGTGATGCTGGACGCGGACGCGCCGACGGTGGACGGACGGCGCGATCGAACACGGAGGAGGCGCATCATGTCCAAGCGATCGACCTTTCGCGGCACCGCCATGGGGCTTGTCGCGTTGAGCCTGTTGGCGATCGTGTTCTTGCCGGGGACAGTCGGCGCGCAGCAAGCGCAGCCGAAGCAGGGCGGCACAATCATCCTGGGTATCACGGGTGATCCGCCGGTCATCATCGGCGCTACGAACACCAACATCCCCGGCCTCAACATCAGCGGGAACATCTACGGCACCCTCTTGCGGATGGACAACGATCGAAAGCTGCAGCCGGAGCTGGCGGAGCGGTGGGACATCGGCAGCGACGGCAAGACATACACCGTGTACCTTCGGAAGGGCGTGAAATGGCATGACGGCCAGCCGTTCACCTCGAAAGACGTCCAGTACAGCATCATGGAGGTCAACAAGAAGTACAACGGCCAGGGCGCCGGCGCGTACGCGCTCCTCGATCGCATCGACACACCGGACGACTACACGGCCATCTTCCGCTTGAAGTCGCCGTCGGCAGCGTTCTTCCCGTTCAGCCTGACTGACCCGACCTTCGCTCAGATCGTCGCCAAGCACCTCTACGAGGGCACTGACCCGACCAAGAACGATGCCAACTTCAAGCCGGTGGGTACGGGTCCCTTCCGCTTCGCGGAGTGGGTGAAGGGCGACCACGTCACGCTCGAGCGGAATCCCGACTACTACATGCCCGGCCAGCCATATCTCGACCGCGTTGTCTTCAAGGTCAGTCCCGACAACGCAGCGCGGGTGCTTGCCCTGGAGAAGGGCGAGATCGATTTCATTCCGTACTACGCTCTGCCGGCGTCGGCGGTGAAGGAGATCGCCGGGACGCCGGGGCTGAAGGCGCCGAACACGGTGCGGCCGGCGGCGGGCGAGATCATCCTGTTCTACAACCTTCGCAATGAGCGGCTGAAGATCAAGGAAGTCCGCCAGGCGATCGCCTACGGCATCGACCGTAAGGAGCTGCTCGACAAGGCGCTGGATGGGAGCGGCAACTTCGCCAAGAGCCTGATCCCGTCCACCCAGGGAGATTTCCATTTCGACAAGGGGCGGCAGTACGACTACAACCCGGAGCGGGCCAACGCGTTGCTCGACCAGGCCGGCATGCGCCGGGGCGCCGATGGCACGCGTTTCACGGTGCGGCTCAGCTTCGACAAGAGCCAGGAGGCCGGCGCGCTGGCGAGCGCCGCGGCGATGATGCGCGAGCAGCTCGCGCCGGTCGGGGTGAAGCTCGACATCCAGCCGATGGACGCGGCGGCCTGGCAGGAGACCTCGGGCGTGAAGTGGGACTTCGACCTCACCATGGGGTCGTATGGCACGGGCCCAGACCCCGCCGTCGGCACCATGCGTCTGTACACCACGAAGAACATCCAGCCGCAGTTCGGCAAGAACAACATGGGGTACAGCAACCCCGTCGTGGACGACCTCGCCGCGAAGGGCGAGGTCGAGATGGACCACGCCAAGCGTCTCCAGATCTACAACCAGATTCAGGAGATTCTCAACGAGGACGTGCCCGCGCTCCCGCTCTGGGAGAAGTGGTATCCGATCGCCTATAAGGAGGAATTCGTCGGACTGCCGTCAGGACCGATTCACTGGGAGCCGATGGACGGGGTGTCGTGGACGAAGGCGACCGGGCAGGCCGGCGGCGCGAGCGCGACGGGTGGCGGCGGCATGCTCGCCGTGGCCGGAGCTGTGGTGGTCGTTCTCGTCCTGGGTGGTCTGCTGGTCGTCCGCCGAAGGCGGACCCGCCGCGCGTAGCTCCCGGGCCTCCCGCCCGGGAGGCCCCCATCGGCTCGGGGCGCCGAGGAGATCGGGATGCGAACCCTTATTCAGGGTGGCTGGGTCGTCGGGTACGACGGCGCCAGCCACGAGCTGATTCGCAATGGGACGGTTGTCTACGAGGATGACCGCGTGCTCCACGTGGGACATGAGTTCGCCGGTCGCGTCGATCGTCGGGTCGACGCGACCGGCAAGCTCGTCTCGCCCGGCTTCATCCATTGCCACATCCACGCCAACACCAACGCGCTCCAGCTCGTCTTCCTGGATGCCCTGAAGGCCGACTATTTCGCGGCCAACTTCATCGGCTATGCAACTCCGCGCCGTGGACAGCCCCCTCCGCGAGTCCAGGACACGGCGGACGTTGGCGGGGCGTACGGGCTCTGGGGCGCCCTCCGGGGTGGAGCCACCACAATCCTCGACATGGGGACCGTCCCGGGCGGTGCTGAGCCGTTCACGCGCGTCGCCGGCGAGATGGGCGTTCGGGCGTATCTCGGCCCAGGCTTTAGAGATGCCGACTACGTTTTCGACGACGGCCGGGTGCACTACGAGTGGGACGCGGCAAGAGGAGCGGCCGGCCTAGAGCGGGCCATCGAGTATGTCAAGCGCTTCGACGGGGCCTACGACGGTCGCATCCGGGCCATGCTCAACCCGGGCCAGATGGAGACCTGCGGCCTGGACCTGCTGCGGAAGACCCGCCGGGCCGCGGACGAGCTGGACGTGCCGGTCCAGTTCCACGCGGCCATGAACCTGCCCGAGTTCCACCTGATGTTGCGCGAGCACGGCAAGACGCCGATCGAGCTGCTCGACTCGATCGGCTTTCTCAAGCCGCGCACGCTGCTCTCGCACTGCGTGTTCCACAACAACCACTCATGGGCCAGGTACCCCTACGGGGACGATCTCGGGCGCTTGGCCGACAGCGGGGCGACGGCCGTTCACGCGCCGTACAAGTACGCCAAGATGGGCGTCGCGCTGGAGTCGCTGGAGCGGTACCGGCAACGTGGCATCAACGTCGCGCTTGGCACGGACACCTATCCCCAGGACATGATCCACGAGATGCGCTGGGCGGCCTACATGTGCCGCAAGGCGGAAGAGAGCTTCCGTGTTGGCACCCCGCGCGACGTCTTCGACGCCGCGACGCTCGGCGGCGCGACGGCGCTGGGCAGGGACGATCTCGGCCGGCTGAGGCCGGGCGCCAAAGCCGACCTGATCGTCGTCAACCTGCGCCAAACCCACTACGGCGGCGTGCACGATCCAATCAAGTCACTGCTGGAGATGGGGACCGGGACGGACGTCGAGACGGTGATTGTGGACGGCGAGTCGCTGCTCGAGAACGGACGACCGACGCGCCTGGACGAAGCAGAGCTGCTGGCGGCGGTCCAGCGAGAGTGCGAGCAGGTCTGGGCGAGCATGTCGTCCTGGCATCATAGCGGCCAGGAGATCGACCGGATCGTGCCGCCGAGTTATCCGATCCGCTGACGAGGCAGCCGGGCGCGTCGCGACACGCATGAATCTTCTTCGGAAGACGTTGACAGAGACGTGAACGTCGCGTAACCTGCATACGTAGCTCTCATTCCGCCTTCACGGCTGCTTGTTGGCGGCTTGCTCATGGCGCAAGCGCCTGGTGGACGGAAGTGGCACGTGCTTCCAGCGGCTGGGGAATGGAGGCGGCTGATGTCCACACGTGTGCTGAGACGCGGCGGCTCGGAGTCTGGGGCAGCGCTTCGAGTTGTCTGGGCTCAGCCTTGTCTGCTGCTGGTTTCCGCATTTCTCGCGGGTTGGGCGTTCCTGGCTGGTGCGTCGACAGCGCACGCTGGCGCAAGCATGGGTGCCGGTGACGGGCTCACCGGCTGCGATGCCAGCACGCTGGCAGCCAACGACGACGACTCCACGTCGGCGGTGAACCTCGGGTTTACGATCAATTTCTTCCACCCGAACGATGGCACTCGCTACAGTCAGGTCTACGTCAACAACAATGGCAATGTGACGTTCGACGGGTCGCTGAGCGCCTACCGTCCGTTCGACCTGACCTCGACGACCCATCCGATTATCGCGGCGTTCTTCGGCGATGTGGACACTCGCGGAACCGGTTCGGGCGTGGTCACCTACGGCGCGGGCTCATTCAATGGCCGCCCGTCATTCTGTGTCAACTGGTTCGACGTCGGCTACTACGCTCTGCACACCGACAAGACCAACCGCTTCCAGCTCGTGCTCCAGGAGCGCAGCGACACTGGGAACGGCAACTTTGACATCTATCTGAACTACGACCGCGTCGTCTGGGACTCCACCGACACGTCAACCTCGGCCGGCGTCGGCTATTCCGGCGGTACCGGGACGGCCGACACGTTCTTTCAGCTCAGCGGCTCCTTGACCTCTGGCGCGTTCCTGGACGGTAACGCCACCAGCGGCCTGGTACACCGCCGGACCAACTCGAGCGTCGACGGTCGACTGTACTTCCAGGTGCGCAGCGGTACGGCGCCGATCGGCAAGACAATCTCCGGCCGCGTGACCGGTACTGTCGGGAACTCAACCATCGCCCTGGCCGGCGCGCCGGTCGGCGTCTGCCCCAGCCAGGGGGGCGTCATCCTCCCGGGCCAGCCGTGCGCCACGACCTCCACCAACGGCTCTGGCGATTACAACATCCCTGGTCTAGCCTCGCGAGAGTACGTTCTGATCGGCAAACCGCCGGCGTCGCAGAACGCGCTGGTCGAAACCACCGTCGTCGTCAACATGCCGACGCGGGATATCACTCAGGATCTTCTCCTCCAGCCAGTCATACCAAAACCGTCCAACATCAGCATCGTCAGCACGCCGCCCGGGACGATCAACGGCGCGCCACGTCTACTCTGGGGCCAGACCACGCCCATAGCTGTCGCCACCGGGTTCACCGGCGCGACCCACGGCACCTTCACCGTGCGCCACAACGGCAACGTTATCTCCACGGGCCCGCTCGTGGAGACGCCCGCCGGAAGCGGCGTCTACGCGGGCGTCATTCCAGACCTGTCTCCTGCCCACGGGCCCATGCAGATCAGCGTCGACCCATGCCAGGGGCCAGATGCGGACCTGCTGGACATCTGTGACCCGAGCGGCCAGACGACCACCGGCTGGGTGGATCCCAGCGGCGTGGTCAGGACTGTGGGAGGCGCGCCGGTCAACGGCGCGACGGTGACCCTGTACCGCTCTGATAGCTCTGCCGGGCCGTTCACTGCCGTGGCTGACGGCAGCGCGGTCATGTCCCCGTCCAATCGCCACAACCCGGACACGACCGGCGACGACGGTCGGTTTGGCTGGGACGTCATCCCGGGCTATTACAAGGTGCGGGCCGCGAAGACCGGCTGCGTCTCCCCGACCAACCCTAACCAGGCGTACGAGGAGACGGCGATCATGACGATCCCGCCGCCCGTCACGGACCTAGACATTCGCCTGTCCTGTCCTGCCGGGTCCGATGGTTCGGCGCCGACGACGTCGGCGACGGTCTCGCCGGCGCCGAGCGGCAATGGATACAGCAACGGTATCGTGACGGTCGATCTCGCAGCGGTCGACAACTCGGGCGGGAGCGGCGTCAAGCAGATCACCTACAGCGCGAGCGGCGCCACGACGATTGCGAGCACAACGGTCAATTTCAGGGCAGTCTCCGTAGTGATCGGGGTCGAGGGCCAGACGACGGTGAGCTTCTTCGCGAAGGACAACGCCGGCAACACGGAGTCTCAAAAGACAGTCGCCGTGAAGCTGGACAAGGGAGCGCCCACCATCACCATCACCTCGCCGACCGCGACCGGCTACTTCGTTAACCAGGCGCTGCTCGCGACCTACTCTTGCCAGGATGGCGCCGGTGTGGCGTCTTGCGCGGGCGGCGTGGCGAACGGTGGCGCCCTCACTACCGCCAGCGTAGGTGCAAGGACGTTCACCGTGAATGCCTCCGACAACCTGGGGCACAACGGCAGCAAGACGGTCAACTACGCGGTGACCTACAAGATCTGCCAGCAGTACGACCCGAACCTGCCCGTGAGGGCGGGCTCCTCGAAGGTCATCAAGCTCCAGCTCTGCGACGCCAACAACGTCGCTCTGGCAGGTCCGGCCTTGACGAGCGTGGCTGTCGTCAAGGTGGCAAAGCCGACTTCAGAGACCCGCCGCCCGAGGGCTGGCAAGTCGGTCGGCGCGGCCGCCGCGACGATCAAGTTCAAGTACAACAAGAAGCTGCAGAGTTACACCGCCAGCGTGCCTACCAAGAAGCTGGCTCCTGGCAACTACGAGCTACAGTTCACCGCGGTCGGCGATCCGATCGTACACGCGGCCCCGTTCAAGGTGGTCGCCAAGAAGAGCAAGGCGCTCGTCGACACGTCAGGCTCGCCGGAGCCTTGAGCCCGGGCGGGCCGGCGCCAGCGCGAGGGGTGCCGACTCGCCCGCGCGTGACACCCAGCCGCGGCTGGGTAATGGCGGCTGCTCCAGCGCGGAGTCCAGTATACTTGCGCCCGAGGTCGACATGCGTGCCTACCTGCTTTCTCGCCTC
>JADZDV010000096.1 GCA_020850915.1 Chloroflexota bacterium
AGCCAAGCTGCATCGCCTCCGTGCCGTCGTTGGGATCGACGAGCCAGAGGTGAGTCTCGCCACCCGCCGGCGCTCGCGCGCCGGTCTCTTCGCCCAGGTAGCCCCAGTCAGGAAAGGCGCCGGTCAACCGCCGCCGGATCGCGTCCTCGGCCTCGTTGTCCGCCGGACAGTGGCCCATCGAGCCGCGTGGCCCGCCCTCGCGCGCGCACTCTGCCAGGAGGATGGAGACCGCCTCAGCAGCGGCGCCCAGCGCCGTCTCGAGCGCTTGGCGATAGTCATGCTCAGGCATGGACCGTCACCAGCGCTCGTCCTTCGATGACCCGGCGCCGACCCGGTAGGGATGATCCTGGCGTGCCGGTCCTTTTCATGTCCCGCCATTTATAGCTGAGAGGGGGGAGGGAGAGATCGGCGGCTCAACCGCTGAGCCGTTCTGGCAGTCCGGGCGCGTTCGCTGGTCCGGTCTGTGCGTACGTGAGGCGCGAGATCCAGCAGGGCTGGCCGCGCCGTGGAGGTATACTTCAGGCCGACAAGACCATCATCCCGCGGCCAGGAGAGCTGCCGCGGCATGCTAGAAGCTCTGAGACTAAAGGCGCTATGCCATCCGAAGCAGAGCCACACGGGGACGAACCGTCGACGCGCCAGTCCTCCGCGAACGATCCCGTCCCGCCGGGCGGAGAGCGCTCCGACGGTGGAGCCGTTGCCCCCTCCCTGACCGATCGTCACCCCTCTTCCGCCGACCGGTCGTCGTGGACTGACCGCTCCGCGTCGCACTGGGTCAATCCGCGGCTCGAGGTGCGGCAGGTCCTCCAGGGCCGGCGGCCCGGCGATCGCTACATCAAGATTCACAGCTCCGGCCGAGGCCAGTTTCGTCGCCAGGGACCGGGCCATCTCACCGCCACCGAGAAGGCGATGGTGCCGCGGGCCGGCGCCGCGCGCGCGTTCAACCGCGTCAAGCGCTTCCTGGTCGGTCGCCCGCTGGCCACGGCCGAGGCGGCACATGAACGCCTCACCAAAGTCAAGGCGCTCGCCGTCCTCTCCTCGGATGCCGTCTCCTCCTCAGCCTACGCCACGGAGGAGATCCTGCGGGTCCTGGTCCTGGCCGGGGCCGGGGCGCTGTTCTTCACCGTTCCAATCACGATCGCCATCGCGGTGCTGCTGGCCATCGTCGGCACCTCGTACAGCCAGACGATCAAGGCGTATCCGAGGGGCGGCGGCAGCTACATCGTCGCCAAGGACAACCTCGGCACCTGGCCCGCGCTGGTGGCGGCTGGCGCCCTGCTCATCGACTACGTCCTGACGGTCGCCGTGAGCATCTCGGCCGGCGTCGCGGCCATAACGTCCGCCGTGCCGTCGACGCTGCCGTTCAAGGTCGAGCTGGGGCTGCTCTTCATTGTGCTGATCACTATGGTCAACCTGCGCGGCGTCCGCGAGTCGGGCACCATTTTCGCCGCGCCGACGTACGTCTTCATCGGCAGCATGGCCGTCGTGATCGCCCTCGGCACGTTCCGCTGGGCCACCGGCACGATCGAGCCGATCGACGCTGCTCAGGTGGCCAGCCTCCGGGTTGAGGAGAGCCTCGGCATCTTCCTGATCCTTCGCGCCTTCGCCTCGGGCTGTGCCGCCCTGACCGGGACCGAAGCGATCTCCGACGGCGTACCGGCCTTCAAGCCGCCTGAGTGGCAGAACGCCCGCGCCACGCTGATCTGGATGGTCACCATCCTGGCCGTGCTGTTCATCGGGATCAGCTTCCTGGCGAGCCATCTCCAGGTCGTCCCGAACGATCAGGAGACGGTCATCTCCCAGGTGGCGGGCGCGGTGCTCGGCAAGGGCCCCTTCTATTATGTGGTCCAGGCCGCTACGACCCTGATCCTGGTCCTGGCTGCCAACACGAGCTTCTCGGACTTCCCGCGCCTGGCCTGGTTCCTGGCTCGCGACCGTTTCATGCCAAACCAGTTCAACTTCCGCGGTGACCGCCTGGCCTTTTCGACCGGCATCATGGCGCTGGGTGTCCTGTCGGCGATCCTGGTGTTTGTCTTCGGCGCGGACACCCACGCGCTGATCCCCCTCTACGCCGTAGGCGTCTTCGTCTCCTTCACCCTCTCCCAGTCGGGGATGGTCGTCCGCTGGTGGCGCAAGCGCGAGCCGGGCTGGGAGCACGGCTTGCCGATCAATGCCCTCGGCGCGCTCACCACGGCGATCGTCGCGATCGTCATCACAGCCACCAAATTCGAGCACGGCGCCTGGATGATCATCCTGTTCCTGCCGGTTCTGGTGCTCATGATGCGGAGCATCCACGCCCACTACGCCCGGGTAGCGGACCAGATCGCCCTGGATCGTCTGGACAATCCGCTGCCGGAGATCCCGGAGCCGCCGGTTGTCGTACCCGTGCCGGGTCTGAACCTCATGGCCGTCCGTACTCTCGCGTTCGCCCGCTCGCTTTCGAAGAACGTCACGGCGATCTACGTCACCGACGATCCGGAATCGGCCAAGCCGATCCGGGAGCGTTGGGACCGCTGGGCTGGCGACGTGCCGCTCGTGGTGTTGGAGTCGCCGTACCGCTCGCTGATCCAGCCGCTCATCGCCTACCTGGACGCCCTGGAGCGCTCGCATCCCGGCGCGCCGATCACCGTGGCCCTGGGCGAGTACGTCCCGCGGCACTGGTGGGAGAACATCCTCCACGGCCAGGTGACGCTCCGCCTCAAGTGGGCCCTTTTCTTCCGGCCGAACACCGTCGTCGTGGACGTGCCGTTCCACCTCAGCCGCTAACCAGCAACCGCCCCTCCCATGCGCCGGAATACCCCTCGGCGCGGCGGGTCACGCCCGCTTCAGCGGCAGCCGCACCGTCGCCAGGGTCCCCTGACCCGGCGTGCTCTCCAGCGTGATGCTCCCGCCGTGCTGCTCCACGATCCAGCGGGCGATCGGCAGGCCAAGGCCGGTGCCGCCGGGGTCGCGGGCGCGGGCCGGGTCGGCTCGGTAGAAGCGCTCGAAGACGCGCGGAAGATCCTCTGGCGGGATGCCCACGCCGGTGTCGCGCACCGTCAGTTGCGCCGCTCCGCCGCTCCGACGTAACGCGAGGGTGATGGCGCCCCGGCCAGGGGTGTACTTCAGGGCGTTGTCCAGCAGGACCAGCAGAACCTGCTTCAGGCGATCCGCGTCAGCCTCGAGCACCGTCGGCTCCAGCTCATCCACCTCCAGACGCTGGCCGGGGCGCGCCAGGTGGCGTGCCTCGGCCAGCGTGTCCAGCAGCACCCGGTCTAGCTCCACCCGGTCCCGCCGCAGGGCCGTGCCGGCGTCGGCTCGCGCGAGCGCCAGCAAGTCGGCGACCAGGTGGGTGAGCCGCCGCGCCTCGCGGCCCGCCTCGGACAGCGCGTCTGCGCGCTCCGCTTCTGGCATGCCCGGCTGACGCTCCAGCAGCTCGAGATTGGCCTGGATCGCCGTCAGCGGCGCTCGCAGCTCGTGGGAGGCGTCCGCCACGAAGCGGAGCTGGGCGCGGTACGCCGCCTCCAGGCTGCCGAGCATGGCGTTGAACGTCTCGGCCAGCGTGGTCAGCTCGTCGCGCCTTGCGCCCACGGGGACGCGGCGGTCGAACGCCCGCGAACTGGCGATGACACCCGCCATACTCGTCAGCGTCGCCACGGGCTGGAGCGCCCGTCCGGCGATCAGCCCAGCGCTCACGAACGCGACCAGCGCCCCGCCGACGACCATGAACGGCAGGAGATGCCCCAGCGCCGCCACAGACCTGTCCACGTCGGCCAGCGGCGCCGCGGCCACGACGGTAAAGCCGCTGCCGGGCAGGGCGTACAGTCGCCAGCGGTCTCCCGCGGTGTCCCGCGCGACGGCGAAGTGCAGTTGCTCCCCGTGCGCCGACATGAGCCGCGGCGCCAGGCCGACCAGCGGGTCGTACGCGGGCGCTGATAGGGATGCCAGCAACGCGGTGGGGTCTACCAGCGGCGCCAGGGTGCTGTTGGGACTGGCCTCCAGGATCTGGCCGTGCGTGCCGTACACGCGCACCGCCAGGCTCGGCGCGATCGGAAAGAGCACGACCGCCGCTCGCTCCTGGGGCGTACTGGCCGCCGCGTACTGCTCGGCTACGTGCTCGGCGGCCGTCGCCACCACCTCGTCCAGGCTGTCGTAATGGGCCCGGCTGTGGATCGCGTAGGCGACCAGGCTGACCAGCGCCACGATCAGCCCGGTCATGGCGCCGTACCAGAGCGCCAGCCGGAGCCGGATCGGCACGAGCTAGCGCTCCCACGCCACGGGCTAGGGCTCCCGCAGCACGTAGCCTGCCCCGCGCAGGGTGTGGATCAGGCGCGGCTCGCCGTCCGCCTCCAGCTTCTGACGGAGCTGCTTGACGTACACCTCGAGGACGTTCGCGTTCCCGCCGAAGTCGTACCCCCAGACACGGTCCATCAGGAAGTCCTTCGGGAGAACGCGCCGCGGGTGCTCCATGAACTGGCGCAGCAGGTCGTACTCCGTGGTCGTCAGGTCGATGTCCCGCGCGCCGCGCCGCGCCCGCCGCGCCGCCGTGTCGAGTGACAGATCCTCGAAGCGGAGCACCGCCGGCTGCTCCGCCTCACGCCGCCGCAGGTGCGTCCGCACGCGCGCCACCAGCACCTCGAAGGTGAACGGCTTGACGACGTAGTCGTCAGCGCCCTGCTCCAACCCGCGCACCTCGTCCGCCGGCGCGTCCTTCGCCGTGAGCAGGATCACCGGGAGCTGGGCGTCGGCGGCTCGCAGCCGGCGCAGCACCTCCAGCCCATCCAGGCCAGCCATCATGATGTCCAGGATGACCAGGTCCGGCGGCTGGTCCCGCGCGGTCCGCAGACCCTGCTCACCAGTCGCGGCAATCTCCACCGCGAAGCCCTCGTAGGAGAGGCCGCGCTTGAGCACGCTGGTGACGGCCGGGTCGTCATCGATCACCAGGACGCGCTGCATCTGGACTGCCCCCTCTCGGACCTCGGCGGATTATCGCTCGCCGCGCCCCGCGCCAGCAGGGGGGCCGATCCAGCCTCCGGCCCTCAGGATCCAGCGCCGATCACCTGGAATCCGGCCTCCTCCCAGGCGACCATCCCACCGGACAGCTCCCAGACGTTGCTGTAGCCCAGCCGCACCAGCGCGCGCGCCGCGATCCCGCTCATGTGGCCGCTCCGGCAGTACAGGACGAGTCTGGCGTTCCGATCGGCGGGCAGGTCCGCCAGGCGCTGCTCGACCTCGTCATAGGGGAGGAACAGATCCGTGCCGGCGATCTCCCCCTCGTATGGGATGTGCACATTGACGAACAGAAAGTCCTTGCTCTCGAGCATGGCGGCCAGTTCCGCCGGGCTGACCGTGGTGTAGCTGCCGCCCTCGACGGGCACCGGCTGCGCCTCGAACGGGTGCGCGCTCAGACTGGCGACGGCCGCGGTCAGTGCAACGGCCAGGGCGAGAGCGCACGCCCCGAGCGCCATTCCAATCTTCTCGCGGTTCATGTGATGCCTCCCCCACTCGCGGGGTCTGGGCGCAGGCGTCCACCGCCTGCGCCCCCCCATAGCTTACACGCGGTGGGCCATCGGCAAGGTGAATAGGTAGAGGTTCACCAGGCCGAAGAGCGCCAGCGCCGTCAGATGCGGCACGAACGCTCGCGCCGAGAACCGCCCGCCCTGCGCGTGCTGGGCGATCTTGTACGCGGTGAAGATCGAGCCGCCGATGCCCAGGAACAGCACGCCAAACTGGAGCATCTGGATCACGGACATCGGGAGGACGGCGGGTGAACCGGTCACCTGGTAGCCGACTAGCGCTGCCGTGTTGAAGAAGATCGCCTTCCCCTCCGCCAGCAGGTGGAACATATTGTGGGCGAGGTGGCCCGCCAGGTCGAGCGGGATGACGGCGTAGCCGAAGCGGGCGAAGTTCTCGGTGAAGGTGTCCCGGGTGGCGCCGCTGCTCAGGTCCGAGGCGGCCAGCACGATCACAAACGGCACGCCCATCGCCACGACGAACACCACCGTGAACGCCAGCACCCGGCTCCCGAACAGCAGGCTCGACAACGCCGCGATCATCGGCTCCCAGAAAGAGAGCATCGTGATGTTCTGGACCAGGACGATCCCCACGATTACCACCGCCAGGAACGCCTCCTGGAACTTCGGGCGCTTGATGAACCACAGCTCGCGGGTGGGGGTCCTGGGGATGAGGCGGATCGAGTCGTTGCGGCAGGTCTTGACGCAGTTCCCGCAGAAGTTGCAGTTCGCCATGCTCTGCATCGCGCGCGGCACCTCGAAGACCGGGCAGCCGGGCGTCTTGCCGTCGCCCTTGTAGCAGACCTGGTCCGTGCAGGTGGCGCAGATCTCCGGCGTGGAGCGGAGCTGGATGCCGGAGGAGCGGGAGTAGTTCCCGGACAGGCCGCCCAGGAAGCAGAGGTAGCGGCACCAGGCCCGCCGCTCGAAGTACACGCCGGTCACCACGGCCGCCGTCACCAGCAGGCCCAGCAGGTAGCCGGAGCCGCGCGGCGACTCCACGATCCCGAAGGCGTGGTCCGACCAGGTGATCAGGATGAACGCCGCGTCGATGATCCAGATGCCGTACTTCTTGAGGAACGGCGGCACCGGCCGGCCAAGCCCCGCCACCTTCTGGACCAGGTCGATCGTGGCCGAGAAGGGGCAGATGGCGCACCAGAAGCGCCCCATGGTGAACATGAACAGGGGGATGAGCGGCCACCAGAGCACCCAGGTCAGACTGGTGCCGAGGTTGGCGGAGGCCGAGGCCGGGCCCC
>JADZDV010000598.1 GCA_020850915.1 Chloroflexota bacterium
TATTCAGCCATGTTGCCCGGTTTTACGCTGCCGCCGTACTGAATTCGCACCAACTGCGCCACATCGTTGCCGTAAAGCTGCGCCAGGGTGCCGCGAATCGTGCCGCCGACGATGCTGTTAGCCAGTTCGCCGCTGGCGTTTTTGCCCGTGCCAATCGCCCAGATGGGTTCATAGGCGACAACAATATTTGCCATGTTTTCGGCGCTGATGCCGTTGAGCGCGGCGCGCACCTGTCCGCCCACGAACTGCTCCGTTTCGCCGGCTTCGTTCTGCGCCAGGCTTTCGCCTACGGCGATGATGGGCTTAAGGCCGTAGGCCAGCGCCGCCTTGACCTTGCGGTTGATGTCTTCATCCGTTTCGTGCAGGTAAGCGCGGGCTTCCGAGTGGCCGATGATGACATATTCGACCAGCCCTTGTAGCATGGTGGGGGCGATTTGCGATGTAAACGCGCCCTGGGCTTCCCAGTGGACGTTTTGCGCGCCGACTTTTACGGGTGTGCCCCGCAGCGCCTCGGCGACGGCGGCCAGCGCCACAAACGTTGGGCAGACGACGCGCTCCACGCCGGTGAAGGGGGCCAGACGTGGCGCCAGTTCGCGCACGAAGTCCACGGACTCGCGCAGCGTTTTGTACATTTTCCAGTTGCCAGCAATGATAGGCGTTCGCATGATACGTTCCTTGCAGTTAACGCCGCTTGTTCGCTTCATGATTATAACATGATTGAACCAACAAACGGGGGTAGGTTAAGGTGGTTGAGCAGGGGCGAACCGACGGTTCGCCCCTACAGGTTGGTAACATCAAATTTGACGGACGTTATTTGTCCTTCAGTGCGACCACACCAGGCAGCGCCTTGCCTTCGAGCATTTCCAGACTCGCACCGCCGCCGGTCGAAATATGTGTAATCTGACCGGCGAGGCCGGACTGCTCGACAGCTGCCGCCGAGTCGCCGCCGCCGATGATCGTCACCGCGCCGCTGCTGGTGATGTTCGCCAACAGTTTGGCAACGGCGTTGGTACCCTTTGCAAAATTCGCCATCTCAAACACGCCCATGGGGCCGTTCCAGACAACGGTTTTAGCGTCTTTCAACGTTTGCGCGAAGAGGTCAACCGTTTTGGGGCCGATGTCATACATTGACCAGCCATCCGGCACACCCGCTTCA
>JADZDV010000097.1 GCA_020850915.1 Chloroflexota bacterium
ACGATCGCCAACCTGATCCCACGCTTCTACGATGTCAGCAGAGGCGCGGTCCTGGTCGATGGCCATGATGTGCGTCAACTGACACGTGACAGCCTGCGCTCAGGCATCGCCATGGTGCTCCAGGAGCCGTTCCTCTTCAGCGGCACCGTGGCGGAGAACATCGGCTACGGTCGCGCGGGCGCCTCGCGCGAGGAGATCGAGGCCGCGGCGCGAGCGGTCGAGGCGCACGGCTTCATCGCCGCGCTCCCCAACGGCTATGACACGGAGCTTGGCGAGGGCGGCGGCTCGCTGAGCCAGGGCCAGCGCCAGCTCGTCTCCTTCGCCCGCGCCGTCCTGGCCGAGCCGCGCATCCTGGTTCTGGACGAGGCGACCAGCAACGTCGATACCCGAACGGAGGCCGTCATTCAGCAGGCGCTCGCGTCGCTCCTGAAGGGGCGCACCAGCGTGGTGATCGCCCACCGCTTGAGCACGATCCGCGAGGCGGACCAGATCCTGGTCATCGAAGGCGGCCGCATCGTCGAGCGCGGCCGCCACGACGAGCTGCTCGCACGCGAAAGCCGCTACGCCGAGCTCTACCAGAGCCAGCTCCGCCAGCCTCACCCGGCGCGGACATGAGGGTTGGGCTCTGCCCCACCACCGGGGTAGAGTCCCTAACCTGGCAATGGCTGCGCCACGCGTCCGCGCATCCGAGCCGCGGAGCTTGACAGCGCGGTGAAGAAGCGTGCTCGCCCGATCGTTGAGTCCCCGAAGTCCAGGATGACGCGCTGGCCGCGCACGTCCTGCCTGGAGAGCGGGCAGTCGGTGTTGAGCCAGTCGAGACCGGGTGGAAAGCCCCGGGCGCGCGGCGCGGGCAGAGGCTTCGGGCGTAGGGCGCGCCTGTGTACCGGACGCGGGGCGCTGGCCGGCGCCGGGACGGGCTCAGCTCTTCTTGAGGCGATCCGCGAAGTGCGCGCGGAGCTTGCGTATCTTCGGCATGGCTACCGCGGCGACGTACGGCTGACGGGGATTCCTGGCGACGAAGCTCTGGTGGTAGGCCTCAGCCGGGTAGAAGCCTTCCAGCGGTACGACCTCGGTGACGATCGGACCGGTGAAGATGTGGGCCTGCTCAAGCTGCGCGAGGTACGCCTGGGCGACGCGCCTCTGCGCCTCGTCGGTGTAGAAGATGGCGGAGCGGTACTGGCGGCCAACGTCCGCGCCCTGGTGATTGAGCTGGGTCGGATCGTGGGCGACGGAGAGGAACAGCTTCAAGATCTGGCCGTAGGTGATGCGCGCGGGGTCGAAGCGGATCCGAACCACCTCGGCGTGGTTCGTCCTGCCGCTGCAGACGGTCTCGTAGTCGGCCGTCTCGGCCGTGCCGCCAGCGTAGCCCGAGGTGACGGAGAGCACGCCGTCCAGCTCGACGAAGACGCCCTCGGTGCACCAGAAGCAGCCGCCGGCCAGCACAGCGGCCTGCTCATCTCCGTTCGGGGCAGCTGGGATATCGAGGATGGGATCCGGGAATTCTTCGGGCTCGATGAGCAGGGAGGTGTCCCCGTAAGGCATGGCAGCTCCTCTAGAGGGCGGCGATGTGCAGCGCGCCGAATCGCCACCTCCGGAGTATAGCCAAGGCGGCCGCGGCCGCCGTTACAGCGTCACGGCAAGCCGGGCGGCGCCGTCGGCGAGTCCGCGGGCTCGGTCAGCGGCGCTGAAGGGGGCGGGGCGGCTTGTAGACGTGGTGCTTGGGAGGCTTCCAGCGGTCGGGAGCCAGGAAGTTACGAGCGCCGACGACGATCAGGCCGACCGAGCCGATGGCGATGGCCGGAACGAGGCAGGCGAGGGGATCGAGGAGGGGGAGGGCCTGGGTCGGCAGGCTCGGCGGGACGGGCGTGGTGAGGCGGACGAACCAGCCGGCGGTCCGGGCGAGGGTGAGCAGATAGAGCACGCCCATCCCCGCGAGCATCAGCGCGAGTCCCTGGAGCCGCTGCTTGAACATGCGTCGACGCTGCCTCAGGCGTTCCGGTAGGCCGCCTCGCTGAGTGCGAGCTCCTTGTTCAGGTCGCGCCGCAGGCGGAACAGCTCCACGAAGGCGCGCGCGATCACCGCGGGGCGCGCCCCGGTGGGCGAGCCGGCCGGTCGCGGGTAGTGGCGGACCGGGCGCTCCCTGATCCGGAAGCCAACTCGGCGGGCCTTGACCAGCAGTTCGGCGGAGAAGGTGGCACCGCGTGAGCGGACGTCCAGCCGACGCCAGACCTCGCGACGGAACAGCTTGAAGGCGCAGTCCACATCGCGAGCGGTGTAGCCGAAGAGCAGGCGGACGACCAGATTCCAGCCGTGGCCGAACAGCAGCCGCGGGGGCGGATCGGCGCGGGGCTGACGGTAGCCGATGTAGAGGTCGACGTCATCCGGCAGGGGGAGGAAGTCGGCCAGCTCACGGACGTCGAACTGCTTGTCGCCGTCCGTGAGGAAGACCAGCTCCTTCTGCGCGGCGCTGAACCCCGTGGCGAGCGCGGCGCCGTAGCCGCGGTTTCGCTCGTGCGTCTGGATCCGCAGGCGGGGATAGCGTGTCTGCAGCTCGGCGAGACGCTGGGCGGTCTGATCGATGCTGCCGTCATTGACGACGATGATCTCGTAGTCGTCAACCAGCTCCTTGAGGGCGCTATCGACGGCAGCGACCGTCTGGTGGATGACCTCCTGCTCGTTGTACGCTGGCAGGACTGCCGAGAGACCGGGCACGACGCTCCCCGCTGGGTGGTGGTGTGGCTCTGATGGTGTGGCTCAACCGGTGCGCCGCGGGAGCGGGCGCGCTCGTGGCGCCGCCGAGGGGTGCGAGGTGGCTGGCCAACTCGGCACGCTGCGCGATGCCCTCACGGGCCCTCAGCTGGCGACTGTTCGGGTGAGACTGTTCGGGTGATGCTGTGAGATTGTATACGGAAGGCGGCGCGGACAGCCGGGCGCCGGCGAGACCGCTCGTATAATCGGGGCATGGGTGTCACGCGGCGCGAGGCGGCCGGGAAGGTGCTCCGGCGCGCGGAGCTGGTCCATGTACTGGAGGCGCGGCGGCGGAGCGGCGCGCGGATCGTCCTGACGAACGGCTGCTTCGACCTGCTGCACGTGGGCCACGTGCGCTACCTCCACGCGGCGGCCGAGCTGGGGGACGTGCTGGTGGTAGGCGTCAACTCGGACGCCTCGCTGCGCGGGCTGAAGCGGGCAGGCCGGCCGGTGGTGGGCGAGGCGGACCGCGCGGAGCTGGTGGCCGCGCTCGAGTCTGTGGACTACGTGACAATCTTCGGAGAGCCGACCGCTGGGGCGCTGGTGCGGGCCGTCCGCCCGCACGTCTATGCCAAGGGCGCCGACTACGCCGACAGGCCACTGCCCGAGGCGGAGGTGGTGCGCGAGCAGGGCGGCGAAGTCCGCCTGATCGACCTGGTGCCCGGCCGTTCGACGACGGGGCTGCTGGAGCGGGTGCGGGCCGTTGAGCACGAGGAGCATGCCGGGGACACCTGAGCGCCATCCGCGAGCCCGTTCGTAGCGGGTTCCCTGACACGACGGCCGCGGGCATGGCTCTGGGTACCCCGAAACG
>JADZDV010000098.1 GCA_020850915.1 Chloroflexota bacterium
CGCCCGAACAATGTTGCAGGAGGCGCCGTCAACCGGTAGGGGCGGTCCCCCGTGGCCGCCCTTGGTCCTTCGACACACGTGGCCACGAGGCAAGGGGCGATCTGGCGATCGCCAGGGCAGGCACGGGCAGCCTGTCTCAGAACAGATGTTCGCTACCGGCGGGGTGGGCTGGTGGGGTAGCGTCGGGGCAGCCGAGGAACAAGGGGGGCGGTGATGCTGGTCTTGCCGCTGGATCGAGAGCAGAGCTGGTTGCTGCCACCCAGCCTGGAAGAGCTGATCACGCCCGACCACGCGGTGCGGTTTGTGGCGGCGTTCGTGGACGGGCTGGGGCGAGCCGACTGGGCGGAGCTCGAGGTGGCGGTGGCCGGGCAGGAGCGGGGCGCACCGGGCTACAGCCCGCGGGTGCTCTTGGGGGTCTGGCTGTACGGCTTCATGACCGGGCGGCGCTCGACGCGGAAGCTGGAGCGGGCCTGTCGGGAGCATCTGCCGTATCTGTGGCTGACGGGGTGCCAGCAGCCCGACCACAACACGCTGTGGCGGTTCTACCAGACGCACCGGCAGAAGCCGCGGCGGCTGGTGAAGCGGACGGTGCGGACGGCGGTGCGCGCCGGACTGGTGGACCTGGCGATCCAGGCGGTGGACGGGACGAAGTTGGGGGCCCACGCCGCCAAGGGGCGGACGCTGGAGCGGGCCGGACTGGAGCGGCTGCTGGAGCGAACGGACGGGGCGGTCGCGGACCTGGAGGCGCAGAACCGGGGGGGCGAGGCGCCCGTGCCGCCCCGACTGCCAGCGACGCTGCAGGAGCAGCGGGCGTTGCGGGAGCAGGTGCAGGCCGCGCTGGCGCAAGTCTGCGCGGCGGAGGCGGCCAAGGCGGGGACCAAGGACCTCAAGGGTCTCAAGGACGCGAAAAGCGCAAAGAACGGGAAGGACGAGAAGGAGGCGAAGGGGGCGAAGGGGGCGAAGGGGACAACGAGCTCACGGCGGGTGAACCTGACGGACGGGGATGCCCGGTTGATGAAGGGGCGGCAAGGGATCACGGCGGGCTACAACGCGCAGGCGATGGCCAGCCCGGCGCGGGTCGCGCCGCCGGGCGCCGAGGCCGGGCTGGGGGAGCCGTCGAGTCCGTCCGGGCGAGTTGGCAAGCAGCCGGGCGGGCTGTTCATTACGGCGGCGGACGTGGTGACCGACCCGGACGACCACGCGCAGTTGGCGCCGATGACCGTGGCGGCGCGGGAGAACGGGGCGGGGACGCCGCTGACGCTGGCGGATGGGGGCTACCACTCCGGGGCGAACCTGGCGGCCTGCGCGGCGCTGGAGCAGCCGGTGCTGATGCCGGAGGCGCAGCAGCCGCGGTTGGAGACGCCGTATCACAAGGCGGCCTTCCGCTACGACGGAGCGAGCGACACCTACACCTGTCCAGCCGGGCAGGTGCTGCGCCACCGGGGGCAGGAGCAGCGTCCGGGGCGGCCGGTGATGCAGGTGTATCGAGGGGGTGCGGCGGCCAGCCAGGCGTGTCCGGCCTTTGGCCTGTGCACCCAGGATCGGCGGCAGGGGCGGGCGCTGGAGGTGGGGCCGGAAGAGGCGCGGCTGCAGGCGCACCGCGCGCGGATGGCGACGGCGGAGGCGAAGGCGCGGTATCGGCAGCGGCAGCAGTTGCCCGAGCCGGTCTTTGGGATTCTGAAGGAGCAGATGGGCGCGCGGCGGCTGCTGCCGCGAGGGCTGGAGGCGGTCCGGGCGGAATGGAGCCTGCTGGCACCCGCGTTCACCCCGCGGACACTCTGCCGGGCCTGGCAGGCCCGCGCCGGGTGGCCGCCGGCGGAGCGGGCGCGGCTGGCCGGGGTGGGGCTGAGCTAGGGGGCCGACGGAGGCGGGAACCGCTGAACTGACGCCAGGACCAGCCTCCAGGCCCGTTCTGGCGCCCGACCGGCGACCCGGGGTTGCCCGGCAGGGCCGCCATCGGCGGTGCTCACGCATATTTCAGGACAGGCCACGGGGGGCCGCCCCTGCCGGTCTGACGCCTACTGTTCCACAGCGTTCGGGCGGACCTGTGACAGCCGTCAGACACTGCTGGCGGGGGTAGACTGTAGAGGCGACCGATCGGCGACGGGAGGCGACCTCGCATGCGGATTCCGGAGTTCTGGCGGGCAGGGAACGGCCACTGCTACCGCGTGCGCCGCGTGCGGGCTCCTGTCGAGGGTGAGCGCGGCTACGAGTACCGGGTGGTCGCGGAGCGCATCGGAGGCGGCTCGCCGCTGATTGAGGAGGCGTCCGTCAGCATGCGCGAGGACGACCTGCTCGCCATGGTGCGCCTGGGACAGCTCGTCCAGACGCCGGAGCAGCTCTACGCGCAGGCGTTCGAGCGGCTCGTCCGCCGCCTCGGAGCGTAACCATCGCACCCGTTCGTGAGCGGACCGCCTGAGCTGCGAACAGCCGGTCCGCTACCATCCGCGCGAAGGCTGGCAGCGGAGGACGGGGATGGCGGAGCGACCCGAGACCCTGGCCGGGACGGCAGCCCCGGCCGGCGCGCACCGCGCTAACAGGGAGACCGCGGCTGCTGAGGCCACGCCAGCGCGGACCGCGGGCACCCCGCTCGAAGTGCTGGGCGTCTTTACACGCCTCGGGCTGACCTCGTTTGGCGGGCCGGTGGCCCACCTCGGCTACTACCGCGCCGAGATCGTCCAGCGCCGCGGCTGGGTTGACGAGCCGACCTATGCCGACCTCGTAGCGCTCTGCCAGTTCCTGCCGGGCCCGGCGAGCAGCCAGGTCGGCATCTCGCTGGGGATCACCCGCGCCGGGCTGCTCGGCGGCCTGGCGGCCTGGATCGGGTTTACGATGCCGTCGGCGCTGCTGATGATCGCCTTCGCCTACGGCGTCGCGGCGCTCGGCAGCGCCGAGGCGGGATGGCTGCACGGGCTGAAGGTGGTGGCCGTGGCCGTCGTGGCGCAGGCGGTCTGGGGGATGGCGCGGAGTCTCTGTCCCGATCGCCCGCGCGCCACGCTGGCGATCCTGGCCGCCATCGTGGCGCTGCTCTGGCCGACCGGGGCGGGCCAGATTGTCGTGATCGTGGCGGCCGGCCTGCTGGGCTGGCAACTGCTGCCGGGCCAGGTGAGCGCGGAGGCCGCGCCGCTGCGCGTCCCCATCGGCCGCCCTCTGGCGATCGCCTGCTGGGTGGTCCTGGGCGCCCTGCTGGTGCTCCTGCCGCTGCTGCGCCAGGTCGTGCCGAGCCAGCCACTCGCCCTGTTTGATAGCTTCTTCCGTTCGGGCTCGCTCGTCTTCGGCGGCGGGCACGTCGTCCTGCCGCTGCTCCAGGCGGAGGTCGTGCCGCCCGGCTGGGTCTCGGACGAGCGCTTCCTGGCCGGCTACGGCGCTGCGCAAGCTGTGCCCGGCCCGCTCTTCACCGTCGCCGCCTACCTCGGCGCCGCGATGGGCCCGTCGCCGAACGGCTGGGTCGGCGGGCTGCTCTGCCTGGTGGCCGTCTTCCTCCCCTCCGCTCTGCTCGTCGTGGGCGCCCTGCCGTTCTGGGATGCCCTGCGCGTCCGCCCGGACTTCCAGGCGGCCCTGCGCGGCATCAACGCGGGCGTGGTCGGCCTCCTGCTGGCCGCGCTCTACCAGCCGGTCTGGACGAGCGCCATCCTCGGCCCGCTCGACTTCTGCCTCGGCCTGGCCGCCTTCGGCCTGCTCGCCATCTGGCGCCAGCCGCCCTGGCTGGTCGTGCTGCTCTCGGCCATCGGTGGGTTTGCGCTCTCGCGGGTGTAGCGCCCGTCAGGCATTCCGCGAGGGAGCCTCAAACCGTACGCCTGCGATGATGGCTCCGAAGGGGGCGCCGTGCGGACCGTACGACGATGGCTGCTACACCGCCGAGGTCGCGGCCGGTCCAACGTAGCGCGACCCACCGTAGCCAAGGATGAGCAGTCCAATCGCGCTGAGCAGCCAGAGCATCACAACGCCGAAGAGCGTGCTTCGTCCGAACGAGTGGGCCAGGTCGATCGCCAGCAGCAGGTACACGATGATGTTGATGAACGGTATGAAGAACAGGACGAGCCACCAGCCCGGCCGGCCGGCGATCTTCAACAGGATATAGGTGTTGTAGAGTGGAATGATCGAGGCCCAACCGGGCTGACCGGCTTTCGTGAAGATCCGCCACACCGCGGCGATGAAGACGACGGCGACGATCAACCCGATGATCCCGCCGGCGGCGCCGGCCGCGCCGGCGTTTGACGAGCTGCTCTGGAGCAGCGCTACCACTGGCAGGAAGGAAAACGGCGCCATACAGCCCTCCAGGACGTAGAGTGGGGCCAGTCTAGCACACCAATCCGACGCACAATCTTCCCCTCCTGGTTACCTTCGCGCAGTCTGTCGGGCACGGGCGACCGTGTACGCTCGCCTGTTCTCCGGACTCTGATGGGCAGTGCCCACTCTACCCGCCAGGAAGTGCCCACCAGTCCCACTGGCCATCAACGCGAATACGGTGGGCGGTGCCCACCCTACGAGCGCTGCGATTGCTCGGCGGTCACGCGACGGGCGAGCTCTCCGGCCGGCTGAACCAGGCGGGGCGGTGGCGGGTGGCTCTGCCGCCGTTCTTTGCGAAGGTGAAGCGGACGCCGCTCGCCCGGGCGGCGACCAGGGCTGGCGAGGGCGGGTCGCCGTCCACCACCCAGAGCGAGCCGATCGGGCGCTTGTCGATCACTTCGAGGCCCGCCTGGCGCAGGTAGTCGGCCGGGTCCACGCCGGGGGCAGGAGGAGCAACCGCCTGCGCCGCTGGCCGGGCCGCGTCTGGAGCAGGTGGCGACTCGGGCGTGGCCGCGCGGCGCGCCATGGCCCGGTGAGCGCGCGACGCTGCATGCGCGACCTCCGACTCGCCGGTGGCAACCGCCCGGCCATTGCGCGGTGGCCGCGCGGCGCCGTTCGGGGCGGGCTGTCCGTTCTGGCGCGTCGGCGCGGGCTCGTCTGGAGATGTGTCTTCGCCCGCGGCGGGTGGCCGGCGCTCGGCTGGCGCGGCCCCGTGCGAAGGGGGCGCCGTGCCGTCGGTAGGCGCTTCCCTGCCGCCAGGCCGCGGGGGCATGTCGAAGACCACCTGGCCGTCCTGGTCCAGCAACAACCGGGCCCGGAACGGCTTGCCGGCCCGGCTCCTGAAGCCAGTGAGCACCTCGTTGGTGCGGCCTTGCTCTACGAGCTGCCGCGCGATCTCCGGCGTGATCGAGCGGCCGGCGACCTTCTTCCAGATGACGAAGCCACAGCCCGGCTCGTCCTTGCTCTTCCAGCTCGTGCAGCCGTAGCCCTTGCTGTTCTCTCGAATGACCGAGCCGGTCCGGGCGCCGCAGCGCGGGCAGGCGCCGATGACGACCCGCTCGGGCCGCATCTCGCCCGGCTCCAGGCTGGAGATCTGCTCCACCGTCTGGCGGGTGAAGTCGGCCACGTCGCGCATGAAGCGGGAGCGGTCCGCGCGGCCGTGCTCCATCTCGTTCAGGCGCTGCTCCCAATCGCCGGTCAGCTCGGCGGACGTCAGCGGATGAGTCTCGAGCAGGGCGATGACCTGCATCCCCGTGGGGGTCGGCGTCAGCTCCTTGCCGTTGCGCCCGACGTACTCCCGGCGAATGAGGGTCTCGATGATCTCGGCGCGTGTAGCTGGCGTGCCCAGGCCCCGCTCTTTCATCGCCTCGCGCAGGGCCGAGTCGTCCACGAGCTTGCCGGCCGTCTCCATCGCCGAGAGGAGGGTCGCTTCGTTGTAGCGCGGCGGCGGCTTCGTCGTGCGCATCTCGCTCTCCGCCTCGACGCAGCGGACGGGCTGGCCCTGCTCCAGCGGCGGCAGCTCGCCGCCCTCGGTCTCGTCGTCCTCCTGCCGCGGCAGCGGCTCATCTGGCACAGCCCCGTAGAGGCCGCGCCAGCCGACTTCCAGGGTCACTCGACCGCGGGTACGGAACGACTCGCTCTCCACCTCGGTGATCACCGTCGTGCGAGCGTAGCGAGCCGGGGGGTGGAAGACGGCCAGAAAGCGGCGCGCCACCAGGTCAAAGATGCGCCTCTCGTCCTCGCTGAACTTCTCGACGTGGTGCGTCGAGAGGGTCGGGATGATGGCGTGGTGGTCGCCGATCTTCGCGTCGTCCACCACTCGCCGCAACGGCAGCTTCTCCAGGCCGAGCGCGTAGCGCGCGCCTTCGGCCAACGGCGAAAGCGGTGCCAGCATCTCCGCGGTCGGCTTGAGGCGCTGGATCAGGTCGCTCGAAAGGTAGCGCGACGAGGTGCGCGGGTAGGTCAGGGACTTCTTGTCCTCGTAGAGCGACTGCGCGGCCCGCAGGGTGCGGGAGGCGGAGAAGCCAAAGCGGCGGTTCGCGTCCCGCTGAAGGCTGGTCAGGTCGTACAGCAGCGGCGGCGCCTCGGTCTGCTCTTTGCGCTCGACGGAGCGCACGACGCCCGGCTTGTCGCGCACCTTCGCGGCGATCGTCTCGGCCTGCTCGGCCGTCTTCAGGCGGGTCTGCTCGCCGTTGAACCAGCGGCCCGCGTAGCGGGCTCGCGCCTGCCCGTCGAACGTCGCCTGGACGAGCCAGTAGTCCTCCGGCACGACGGCGCAGACCTCCGATTCGCGGCGGACGAGCAGCGCCAGGGTGGGCGTCTGGACGCGGCCCAGCGAGACCACCCCGCCCAGGGCCAGCCGGCCGCGGATCGTCGCGGCGCGGGTGGCGTTCATCCCAATCAGCCAGTCCGCCTCAGAGCGGGAGCGGGCGGCCTGCTCCAGGCTGGCCATCTCGGAGCCAGGGCGGAGTCGGGCGAAGCCCTCACCGATCGCGCGGGGCGTCAGGCTGGAGATCCACAGCCGCTCGACCGGCTTGTCCACGCCGGCGGTCTGCCAGATGTAGACAAAGATCAGCTCGCCCTCGCGCCCAGCGTCGCAGGCGTTCACCACTCGGTTGACGTCCCTTCGGCGCATGAGCCGCTGGATGATGGCGAGCTGCTTGCTGGAGCGCTGGTCGGCCGGGCGGAGCTTGAACTCGGTCGGCACGATCGGGAGGTCGGCCTTGCGCCACTTCTTGTAGCGCTCGTCGTACTCGTCTGGCTCGGCGAGGGCCACCAGGTGCCCCACCGCCCACGTCACGACGAAGCCGTCAGCCTCGAGGTAGCCCTCGTGCTTCTCGAACGTGCCGGGCAAACTGGTGGCGAGGTCTCTGCCGACAGACGGCTTTTCGGCGACGACGAGCGTTGTTGCCACAGGGTAACGTTACCACTCGCGGACCGCGGGCTTTCGTGATTGAGCGGCGCTGAAATAGGCCAGCAGGCCCAGGACAAACGTGAGCAGCACGCCAGCGCTGAGTCCAAGAGACCAGCGCACGCCGATCAGGCCGCCCAGCATCCCGACCGTGACGCCGGCGCCCAGCCGCAGGCCAAGCTGGGCCATGTTGAACAGACCAATCGCGCGCCCGCGCTGGTTCGCCGGAGCCTCGAGCTGCACGATGGTTTGCGCCATCGCCCCGAAGGCAAGCTGGAACACACCGGCCGCGAACATCAGCAGGAGCGCGACCGGGTAGCTGCGAACAGCCGCGAAACTGCCGATCGCCACGCACCACAGCGCGGCGCAGACGATGGCGGTCCTGGCGCCAGCCCGCAGCAGTCCGGCGCTCTCCAGGAGCAGTCCGCCGATCACCGCGCCGGCCGCGTTCGCCGCGAGCAGACGCGTGTAGTCCAGCACGCTCTCGTCTCCGCCGAAGTCGCCGGCCAGGGCTGGCATCTGCGCCTCGTACGCGTTGCCGACGAGCAGGGAGGTGATGCCGGCGAGCGCGACCATGGTGACGATCGCGCGGTTGCGGGCCACCTCGCGCAGCACGCCGACCGTCTGGCGCAGACTCAACCTGACAGGGCGACCCTGTAGCGCGCGCACGTGGCCCGTGTACGGCACAGTCAGCAGCCAGATGGTCAGCGGCAGGTAGATCAGCGCGTTGAGCATCAACCCGCGGGCCGGACCGACCACGAGCATCAGCAGACCGCCGACGGCCGGGCCCATCAGGATGCCAAGCTGGCGCGCGGTCGCATTCAGGCGCACGCCGCTCTGGAGGTGCGTGTCGCCCACGATGTCGTGAACGATGAGCTGGCTGGCCGGCGACCACAGCGAGCCTGAGAGCCCGTGGAGGATGAGCAGCACCACGGCGTGCCAGACCTGAAATGCACCGGTCAGGAACAGAATGCCCCAGGTGAGGGAGACCCCCATGAAGGTGAGCTGTGCTACCTGGATGATCCGCCGGCAGTCGAAGCGGTCGACCAGCGCGCCGATCGTCACGGAGAGCAGCAGGAACGGGGTCCAGTGGGCGACAACGGCGAAGCCGCCCAGGACGGGCGAGTGGAACGCCTCGTTCAGCACCCAGTAGCTCATCACGTGCTCGCTGTTGTCGCCCAGCATGGCGAGCATCGTCGTGATGAAATACGCGCGGTAGCCGCGGCTGCGGAGCGCCGCGAACGGAGGAGTCCGAGCCCCAACTCTGGTGCGGACTGACGCGTCGCTCAAGAGGAGGTCCGGCCTCCGACGCGATCAGGCCACGGCATGGTCGCCCAGCGGAGCCGTTGCCTCGGCCCGTCCGGGCCGGAGCAGGCTGTCTACCTGATGTACGAGAGCGGCCAGCGTGCGTTCGGCGAGGCGTGTGTTGGGCACGGTGCGCAGGATTCGCATGACGTTAGACGGCAGCTCGTCCAACGGTCCTGCCAGCCAATCTGGCGGCCAGGCCAGCAGCACCGGCACGTCGGGATGCGCGCGGGCCGACTCCACGGCCAGCTCGTGCGACTCAGCCGCATCGTCGTACGCGACCAGGTTCGGGTCGTAGATCATGAGGTAGGCGGCCTCAGTCAGCGGGCAGTCTCCGGTCTCACAGCGGATACAGTGGAGGGCCGGCGGCCAGGGACCTGGACAGGTAATGACGCGATAGCCGGAGGACCGCAACGGCGCTGCGAGCGTTTCCGCGAACAGGGCGTTTCGCTGGGCAATGAGAATCGTCTGCATGGGATGGCCTCTTCCCTCGGATCCCGCCTGGTTGGACGCCTCGGCCGGCCAATCACCGCCACGCGCCGGAACGCGATCCGCTGTCGCTCGTCGCTGCTGGCGCTCCGGCGCGAGCGGCTAGAGCACCGGCTCTGGCTGCTTCCCGCGCGACGCCTCCACGACCCAGACCGCGCTGCAGAACTCGGCGCGGCACCAGTTCTCATGGTGGTACTCGCTCAGTTGCAGGCTCCCGCAGTGCTGGCAAACCCAGCCGAGACAGTGCATGTCCTCGTCGCGCTGCTGCCACTCGATGAGCTCGTGCGCGCACCTTGCCACGACACGCTCCTCGGTGTCCGGCTCCAGCCCATGTCGATCTCATCCCCGGATGTCGAGCTCCCGATGGATCGCGACCGACCCGGGCGGCTGCTCCACCCTCTGTGTGCTCTGCGCTGACGTACCAATCCAGTTCCCTGGTTTATACCTCCCATCAGTGCGATTGATAGCACGCTACACCGATGCTCACGCCTCCACCCGTGACACACGCCCCCTTCTTCCCGTGACATCTGCCACAACTGCGCCGGAGGTTCGCGCGACAAGCCGGGCGCCTTCTGGTACGGCCGCCACGTCGCCTCACTCGCCGCGGTCTACCCCTGGCCCGGGGGCCAGCCGCGACGGTCGGCCTGCTCGCCGCGCCGATCGTAGGGGCGATCAACGGCTGCCTGGTCGCCAAGCTCGGCGTCCTCTGACCCATCGTCGCCCCTCGCACCGGCACGACGTTGACCGGGCTCTCCCTCTGGGTGACGGGCGGCAAGGTGCTCCCTGGCACGCCGCCAGGCCTGCCCGCCATGGGCCAGACCCCCGGGTCCGACATGCCGGTCTCCGTGTGAGCGATGCTGCTGGAGCCGGCCAGGCGGCAGCGGGCTCGGCCAGTCGGTCCGGCGCCGGCACCTTGTGGACCACGCGCCCGCGGAGGTGCCGACCGGGGAGCCGGCGAGCCAGCGCGTCGCGGGCCGCGCCAACGTGACGCGCCTTCCTGAACGCGGCGGACATCTGGGCGGGCAAGGCGAGCCAGTTGCGTCGCGGGCCGCGCCAACGTGACCGCCGGAGACACAGGTGAACGGGGATGGTGAAGACCGGTTACAAGCGCTCGAGTTATTCCGACCGCCTGGCGGCGAGCTGCCGGTCCAGCATGATCAGGCCCAGCTTGTTGTCGCCCACGGACCGGACCGTCTCGAGGATCTGGCTGGCCGTCTTCTCCTCCTCGACCTGCTCGGTCACGAACCACTGCAGAAAGACCTGGCAGGCGTAGTCGCGCGCGCTCAGCGCTTGCTCGTAGAGGCGGTGGATCTTCGCGGTCACCTCGCGCTCGTGCGCCAGCGTCTGCTCGAAGACGTCCAGCACGGAGGCAAAGGCGGTTGGCGGCTGAGCGATAGCGAGCAGGCTCACCTCGCCGCCGCGGTCGTTGATGAACTCGAAGAACTTCATACCATGGCCGTACTCCTCCTGCGACTGGATCCGCATCCAGCCGGCCATGCCTGGCAGATTGGCCGCTTCAAAATGGGCTGCCATCGACAGGTACAGGTACGACGAGTACAGCTCCGCGTTGAGGTGGACGTTCATGTCTGCCAGGAGCGACGAGTTCTCTGCCAAGGTGATCCCTCCACCGATCGTTCGTTCTGGAATGCTCGATACAACGTGGGAACGCGGGCGGCCGCGCGGTTGGCGGCCGCGCGGCCGTTCCGTTCCTTACGCCGCGGCGCCCGAGTCCGGGGGCCTCAGCGGCTCGCCGCCTCTGCCCGCTTCGCCACGGGGCGAGCCAGGTACTTGCCGTGGCCCTTCGGGCCGACGAGCTTGCCGTCCTTCTGGACCACCACTCCGCGCACCATCGAGACGCGCGGCCAACCTTTGATCTCCATCCCCTCGTAGATGGAGAAATCCGCCCAGCTATACAGCTCCTCCTGGTGGACGGTGCGCTGCCAGCCCAGGTCCACCAGGATCAGGTCGGCGTCCGAGCCGACCCGGATGGTGCCCTTGCGCGGGTAGAGATTGAAGATCTTCGCCGTGTTGGTGGCGGTCAGCTCCACAACGCGTCGGAGCGGGATGCCGCGCTTGTTGTGGCCCTCGCTCAGGATGATCGGCAGCATGACGCCCACGTCCGTGAAGTTGTTGCGGGCCTGCCAGACCGTGCCCTTCTTCCACTCCCGGAGGCCCGGCGAGTGGTCCGTGGCCATGCAGTCAATGCTGCCGTCCGCGATGCCGCCCCACATCGCCTCGTTGTCCTCCTTGCTCTGGACTGGCGGCACGACGCGGGCCAGGTTGCCCATCGGCGAGAACTTGTCGATGACCAGGTACGAGGGGCAGGTCTCCACGGTGATCTGGGCTTGCGGGTAGCGCGCCTTGGCCTCGCGGATGGCGTTCAGGCCCGCGCCGCTGCTCAGATGGACGACGTGCAGGGGGCAGCCGGCGATGTTGGCGTAGAAGGTGGCTCGCTGGATCGCCTCCGCCTCGACAAACGGCGGACGCGTGTCGGACCAGGCGGCCAGGTCGCTGCGCCCGGACTCCATGGCGCGTTTGCGGTAGCGCTGGACGATCTCGATGTTCTCGCAGTGGATGTTGGCCACCGCGTGTTCGTACTTGGCAACCTCAGTGAACAGGTCGAACATCAGGCCATCGTCCACGGTGAGGCCGCCCCAGATGGTGTCCTCGCCGGGCCGGGCCGGCATGTAGAACTTCAAGCTGGAGACGCCGTGGTCGCGGATGTAGTGCCCAGCGCGGGACACGTGCTCGTCCGTGCCGACGTAGTAGTGGAAGCCGAAGTCCACCACGGCGCCCTTCGACGCACTCTCCAGCGTTGACTGGTACAGACCGTCGTAGTCCTCCTTCGCAATCAGGTACGGGATGATGGTGGTGACGCCGCCGACGGCCGCCATCGCGCCCTCGGTGTAATAGTCGTTTTCTGGCGGCTTGTGGAGGCTCAGGTGGAGGTGCGGATCGATCGCACCCGGCATGACAACGAGGCCGCTGGCGTCGATCGCCTCGCCGGCCTCCACAGCCTCCCCGGGCTGGAGCAGTGCCGCGATCTTTCCGTCTGAGATCGCGACGTCTGCCAGGAACTCGCCCTGTTCCGACGTGACAACCCGTCCGTTACGAACGATCGTGTCGAACTTCATCGTTCCATTCGCTCCCGCTCTCGCTGTGAGTGTGGCCTGGCTAGCGGCCCGCGGCGGCCGCGGCGCCGACACCGTCCAAGTAGGTTAGCGCCTCTTCGAGAGGGATCACGTCGGCGTACTTGGCGTTCATGTCCCAGAGGTTGACCGCGTGGCTCGCCTGGCCGCGATCGTAGACGCACTCCTCGATGACAGCCGCCTTCATGTCGTGCTGGAAGGCGTCGGCCGCGGTGAGGCGGACGCAGCCGCTGGTGGTGCAGCCGGTCAGCAGGACGGTGTCGACGCCCAGTTCGTCCAGGGTCTCCTTGAGGTTCGTCTTGAAGAAACCGCTGCTCTTCGGCTTGCGGACGATCCGCTCGTCCGGCAGAGGGGTCACTTCTTCGACGATGTCCTTGGAGCTGTGCGAGCCCACGGCCATCTGCTTGACGATGCCAGGCATCTTGTTCGCGTAGCGGCCCACTTCGGCATCCGTCTTCTCAGTGGGGATGACGTGGATGACCGGCACACGGGCTGCGCGGGCGCGATCGATCAGGCGTCGAATGTTATGGACCGCCTGCCAGCCCTCTTCGCCGCAACTGGCGGGATACTTCTTGACGGACTCGAGGATCGGCTCCGGCCTGTCGCCGACGCTGTGGTACAGCACGTCGATCAGGACGACAGCCGGTCGCTCGCCCAGCTCGCCGCGCTTGGCAAACCCGCCCAGTGCGTACACGGCCCGGTCGCGCTCGGTGATCACGTCGTCCCAGGGTCGCTTGGTCATGATGATCGCCTCCCATGAGAGCATCGCCACTTGACGGTAGCCGAAGGGGGCTCTGAAAGGCGAGTGGACGGCGGGTGCGCCCGAGAATTCTTGCAGCCTGGTCGACGGCTCGGCAGGGGCGCACCCGGCGGCGCGAGCCAGTTGAAAGCCGGATACATCTGCACTAAGATCACTACGCTGGCTCGCTCGACCGGGCGGGTATTTCGAGGGGAGCTGGTCATGCGCGCGCCTGTTGAGTTGAGAGTCGGACCCATCTGCACAAAGATCGCGACGCTGGCTCCCTCGACGGGGCGGGAATTTCGATGGGAGCTGGTGATGCGCGCGTCTGTTGGGGCCCGGAGGGCTGGCTGGCGTGGGGGCAGGTGGGCGGCGGTGGCGCTGGCCGCGGCGGGGCTGGCATTGAACGCGGCGCAGCCGGCGTACGCCATGCACATCGCGGAGGGATTCCTGCCTCCCCTGTGGGCGGCGTTCTGGTTTGTGCTCGCCGCGCCGTTCGTCGTCCTGGGGCTGCGCTCCGCCGGGCGCCAGACGACGGCCTCACCCGAGACGAAGCTGAACATGGGGCTCTCCGGCGCGTTCTCCTTCGTCCTCTCCGCCCTGAAGATGCCGTCCGTCACGGGGAGCTGCTCCCACCCCACGGGCGTCGCGCTCGGGGCGATTCTCTTCGGCCCGCTGGTGATGGCAGTGCTTGGAACGATCATCCTCCTGTTCCAGGCGCTCCTGCTGGCCCACGGAGGGCTCACCACACTGGGCGCCAACGTGTTCTCGATGGCGGTCGTCGGGCCGTTCGTGGGCTACTGGCTCTACAGGGCCCTGCGTCGCTGGAGTCTCGCCTGGGCGGTGTTCCTGGCCGCCGCCCTCTCTGACTGGGCGACCTATGTGACCACCTCGCTCCAGCTCGCCCTGGCGTTTCCCTCGCCCACGGGCGGCGTGGCCGAGTCGCTGGTGAAGTTCCTGAGCGTGTTCGCGATCACTCAGGTGCCATTGGCGATCAGCGAGGGTATTCTGACGGTGATCGTCTTCAACCTGCTCGTCAAGTACGAGCAGCCGATGCTGGCACAGCAGGGGATCATCCCCGTCGCGGCGACGAGCTAAGCGCCATGCTGTCCTGGAAACAGAGCCTCCTCTTGAGCCTCGTGGCCGTCGCGCTCGTCGGACTGCCGCTCGTGCTGGATCGCGATCGGAACTGGCAGGGCGCGGACGACCGAGGCACGAGCTTGATCCTAGAGCTGCGGAGCGACTACGCGCCGTGGTTCGAGCCGCTGTTCGACCCACGAGAGCTGGAGCCCTACCTGTTCGGGCTCCAGGCGTTGCTCGGCACGGCCGCGGCGGCCGGCGCCTTCGGCTGGCTCGTCGGCCGATCGGAGGGCAGCGGGAGCAGCCGATCGCCGCGTATCGCCGTCGGGCTGGCAATCATCGCCACGGTCCTGTTCTGCGCGCTGCTGACCGTGCGGCACCAGTCTGGCGAGATCCAGGCGTTCGTGGCGGCCCTCCAGGGAGTCTGCCTGGGGCAATTCGCCTTCTTCCTCGGCTTCTCACGCGGGCGCCGGCAGGCGTCTCGCCCGGCCGCCTCGGCGCGCTGAGCAGGCGTCCGTCGCATGAACCCGTTCCCAATCGATGCGTACGCGTACGGGAATCGACTGAGCACGGCGCACCCTGGCGAGAAGCTCCTCTTCGCAGGCGCCACGCTCCTGATCTGTCTCGGCGCGCAATCGGTGGTCGTCTCCCTGCTCGTCCTGCTACTGATGCTGCTGACCCTGCGTCTTGGAGCGGGAATTCCCTACCCGGCGATCTGGTCGTTCTGGCAGACGCCGCTGGCGTTCATCCTGATGAGCGCGTTGACGCTGGCCGTCGTCGGTGTTTCGGCGGACACGCGCGGCATCCTGGCAGCCGTTCCGATCGGGCCGTGGCAACTGGGCATCACGGAGCCGAGCCTCCGCGAGGCGATCCGCGTCTTCGCCGTCTCGCTGGCCTCCGTCTCGGCCGGGCTGTTCCTCTCACTGACGACGCCCCTCGTTGATCTGACCGATCAGCTTCGCCGTTGGCACGTGCCAGCCCTGTTCGTGGAGCTGATGGTGCTGGTCTACCGCTTCGTGTTCGTCCTGCTGGAGACGGTCCAGGCGATCCACACAGCGCAGGACGCGCGGCTGGGGTACAGCTCCTGGCCGCGAGCCTTCCGCTCGCTCGGATCTCTCACCGCGGCGCTGTATGGGCGGGCGCACGCCCGCGCCGCGGCGTTGTTTGTGGCGCTGAGCGCCAGGGGCTATACGGGTGAGCTGCAGGTGCTGGTCGAGCGCCGGCCCTGGTCGCGAACGCGCCTCGTGCTGATCGGTGCCACGGAGGCGCTGCTGCTGGCAGCGGCCGTCGCCACCTGGCTGACGGGGGGCGCATGATCGAGCAGGCGCTGGAGGCCCCGGTCCCTGACATCACCGAGTCGCCGGTCCTCGAGGCCTCAGACGTGACGTTCGCCTATCCGGCCGGTCCGGTGGCGCTGCGCAATCTCTCGATCGCGGTGCCGCGAGGCCGCCGGGTGGCCATCCTCGGGCTGAACGGAAGCGGCAAGTCCACCCTGCTGCTACATTTCATCGGCATCCTGCGGCCAGATCGCGGCGCGATCCGGCTGGACGGCGAGCCGATCGGCTACCGGCGAGCGCAGCTTGCCGCCCTGCGCCGCCGGGTCGGTCTGGTCTTCCAGGATCCCGATTCGCAGCTCTTCGCCGCCAGCGTCCGCCAGGACATCTCGTTCGGCCCGCTCAACCTCGGCTGGAGCGAGGCGGTGGTGCGGCAGCGCGTGGAGGAGGCGATCGACCAGGCCCATATCGGCCCGCTGGCCGATCGCCCAACCCACATGCTGAGCGGTGGGGAGAAGAAGCGGGTGGCCATCGCCGGGATCCTCGCGATGCAGCCGGAGGTGATCCTGGCCGACGAGCCAACGGCCGGGCTCGATCTGGAATCGACAGCCAGGCTGATGACGCTGCTCAACGAGTTGCACGCGCTGGGACGGACAATCCTCATCTCGACGCACGACGTCGAGTTCGCGCTGGGCTGGGCGGACTGGCTGTACGTGCTGCACGCCGGCCAGCTCGTTGCCGCCGGCGAGCCGACCCGAGTGCTGGTGAGCCAGGACGAGCTGGAGCGGGCCCACCTCGTGCAGCCGGTCGTCCTCCAGGCGTTTTCGCTCCTCCGGGCTCGGGGGATGATTGACCGCGACGCGCCACCACCGCGCACCGTTCACGAGCTGGTGTCGCTCGTGTCGGAGAGGGGAGCTTGCCGATGAGTCACCACACGCTCGCGGAGGTCGTCACACCGGGGACCCGCCTGACCTGGCAGCGCCAGGTGATCTGGAACACGCTGCACCAGAGCGAGGAACACCTCAGCGCAGAGGCGATCCGAGACCGGATCGCCTCTGCGCTGCCGAGCGCCAACCTGCCAACGATCTACCGCAACCTCGCCACCCTGAAGGAGATGGGGCTGATCCAGGAGCTGCACATCGCGGACAGCCCGGTGCGTTTCGAGGCGATCGTGCACAGCCTGGAGCATCCCCACCTGGTCTGCCGCGATTGCGGCCACGTCGAGCACCCGGAGGCTCGCGCTCTCTCGGCGGCCGTGAAGGCCGCGGCGCTGGCGAGCGGCTTCGGGCAGCCGAGCGCCGGCGTGATCGTCTACGGTGCCTGTCAAGCGTGCCTGGGTGCGAGCGTCCTGCGAGCCGCTGACCACGGGTAGGTCCCGCACCGCGGACAAGCTCCTCTTCGGCTGCCAGCCGGCTCGGTGACGTGGTGCGCGGTGCTCACTCTCTGACCTCTGACGGTCACACCGGACCGCGAACGCCCCGGTCGGACATCGACCGGGGCGTTCGCCTGGCAGACACTTCTGAGGCGCCCGCGGACCGGGCGCCGGGGATCGGCCGCCGGTTCCTTCCCATCGCTCTTGCCGCTGGTCACCGTGATCTTGCGCCGCCTGGTGGTTTCGCTCTTCGGGATGGCCGGGCGCGACAAGCCGTGCTCGCGGGTCGCGGTCGGCGACAGCAGCGACTGAACGTACCCGTTCCTCCACTTCACACCGCGCTCACGGTCCGGTAGCCTGAACACGTCCCGGCCGGGCAGGATTTCGCGGTTTTCCGGATAATGGGTATTCCGAGCACCCGCCGGAAGGCCGGGGCTACGCTGTCGCGTGAGGGTGCTGGGCGTGCTGGTATTGCACGCCGTCTGGGTGCCGGATCCCGAGCACGGGCCGGCTGGCGGGCGGTTGTTTGTCTGGGCGGAGCAGCTACCTGGTGCCGCGGGACGCCGGGGACGTCGCGGCGTGGCCCGGGAGGGACCGCGCCCGCATCCCTACCAGGCGCGGCCAGAGGCAGTGCGCGATGCGTTGCTCTCGCTGGTGCCCGATCTGGCTCGCCGCTCCGCCTACGTCACCTGGCGGCTGGTCTCTCAGGCCCTGCGCCTGCCGACGCGCGGGGAGGACCCGGTTCTCTCGCCGGAGGCGGCGCCGTTCCAGAGCCTGCCGCCCCGCCGGCTCACCCCCGCCGCGGCGCGCCGCGCCGCGCACACCCGCGCCACGACGGTGGCTCTGGGTCCTCGTGGTGGACCGGCGCCGGCGTCGTCCGGACAGATCATCACCGCCTCCCCGGACGAGCTAGAAGCAGTCGAGGACGCGGCGAGCGAGCCCGAGATCACGGCCAACGGCCAGAGCGACCAGACGGCCCAGCCGGCGCTTGGCGCCAGTGGCGAGCCGGCCAGCCCGCTCGTCCTCAAGAGCTGGAAGGTGCGGGGCATCACCCTCGAGCCAGGACTGGCGGCGGAGCTCCTGGCCGAGCTGCCGCGGCCTGAGTTGGTCGAAGGGACAACGGTGCTCGCGGGGGCCGATCTCCGCTTCTGGGGCGCCGTGGCCAAACTGGCGGTGGAGATGCTGGCGCGCCAGCGTATCGTCCCGGTGCTGGAGCAGGAAGAGCTCGGCTTCGCAGCCGGCTGGCGCGCCGTCCTGGACAGCCCGCGGGACGCCGAGCGTCTCGCCACCCTCGGGAAGGCGATGCCGCCGATCTGCCGCTCGCTGGAGGCGGCTGGAGAGCCGCCCCGCGGCGTGGACCTCGTGGTGGACTTCCTCAACTCGTCCGTAGACGCGCTGACCCGCTCCTGGCTGGCCGAAACGGTGCCGCGCGGTGGCTGGCAGGCGCACGGCCACGGCACGTCCGCGCCGGACGCCTGGCTCTCCTCCCTCGGGCGCGGCGACCGTTCGGTTCGGGCGGCAGACTTCGAGCTGGAGCGCGTCGTCCACCGCCTGGAGGAGTGGCGGGCGCCGCTAGCTAGCGTCGCGTCCGGCTCCGCCTACCGCACCTGTTTCCGCCTCAGCCCACCCGACGATCCGGCCGCTGAGCGGCCGCTCTGGGATCTAGAGATCCTCCTCCAGGCCCCGGACGACCCGAGCCTCCTCGTGCCGGCCGCGCGGGTCTGGCAGGAGCGTGGAGCGGCCCTATCGTACCTGAATCGGCGCCTCGATCGGCCCCAGGAGCGCCTCCTGGCCGATCTTGGCCGCGCCGCGCGGGCCTTCCCACCGCTGGACCGCGCCCTGGCGCATCCCCATCCGGAGCGGTGCGTCCTATCCACCGAGGAGGCGTACAGCTTCTTGCGCGAGGCGGCCTGGCTGCTCGAAGAGCAGGGGTTCGGGGTGCTGGTGCCGTCCTGGTGGGATCGGCGCGGGCCGCGCAACAGTCTCGGCGCCCGGGTCCGCTTGCGACCGGCTGGCGCCTCGAGCGCCGGCAGCTCGAACGGCAGTTTCACCGGTCAAGCGCTGGTGGACTACGACTGGCGTCTGGCCCTGGGCGACGTGGAGCTGACCGAAGAGGAGTTCCACCAGCTTGCCGCGTTGAAAGTGCCCCTGATCTGCGTACGGGGCCAGTGGGTGGAGCTGCGCGCGGACCGCGTGGAGCAGGCGATCAGCTTCTGGGAACGTCAGCGGCAGGCCCAGCAGACCCAGCTCACGACAGCCGAAGCGCTCAAGCTGGCGCTCGGCAGCGACGAGGCGGACGGCCTGCCAATTCTCGGCGTGGACGCTGAGGGCTGGATCGCCAACCTGCTCGGCTCGCTGGACGCTCAGGCGGTTGTCCAGCCGATGGCCGCGCCACCGGACTTCCAGGGCTTCCTGCGACCGTATCAGGAGCGGGGCGTGGGCTGGCTCACCTTTCTGCGAACGTGCGGCCTGGGCGCCTGCCTGGCCGACGACATGGGCCTCGGCAAGACCATCCAGTACGTCGCCTTCCTGCTCCACCAGCGCGCGCGGCGCGGAGCCACCAGGCCGGCTCTCCTGATCTGTCCGACGTCCGTCGTGGCGAACTGGGTCCACGAGCTAGAGCGCTTCGCGCCGAGCATCAAGGCGCTCGTCCACCACGGACCGGCGCGGCTGAACGGCAAGGCGTTCGCCGAGACGGTCGAGGAGCAGGATCTGGTGCTCTCGTCCTACGCCCTGGTGCACCGTGACCGGGACCTGCTGGCGAGCATCGAGTGGGACGGCATCGTCCTGGACGAGGCGCAGAACGTCAAGAACGCGGCGACGCGCCAGTCGCAGGCGGTGCGCTCGCTCAAGGGCGGCTATCGCGTCGCCATGACCGGCACGCCGGTCGAGAATCGCCTGGCCGAGCTGTGGTCGATCTTCGAGTTCCTCAATCCCGGTTACCTGGGGAGCCAGGAGGCGTTCCGTCGGCGCTTCGCGCTGCCGATCGAGCGGTGGCAGGACGCCGAGCGGGCAGAGCAGCTTCGCGCCCTGGTTCGGCCGCTGGTGCTGCGGCGGGTGAAGTCGGATCCGACGATCATCCAGGATCTGCCGGACAAGCTCGAGATGAAGGTCTACTGCAGTCTGACGGCCGAGCAAGCCAGCCTCTACCAGGCGGTTGTCACCGAGATGCTGAGCCGGATAGAGGCGTCGGAAGGGATCGAGCGGCGCGGCAGGGTGCTGGCGGCGCTGACCCGCTTGAAGCAGGTCTGCAACCACCCTGCCCAGCTCCTGGGAGATGGCAGCAGCCTGCCGGGTCGCTCTGGCAAGCTCATCCGCCTGGAGGAGATGCTGGAGGAGGTGCTGAGCACGGGCGAGCGGGCGCTGATCTTCACCCAGTTCGCGGAGTTTGGCGAGCTGCTGCGCCAGGCGCTCCAGGCGCGCTTCGGGCAGGAAGTGCTCTTCCTGCACGGCGGCGTCCCGGCGCGGCGGCGCGACGAGATGGTGACTCGCTTCCAGCAGGACGCCGGCGGGCCGCGACTCTTCATCCTCTCGCTCAAGGCGGGCGGCGTGGGACTGAACCTGACGCGCGCCAACCATGTCTTCCACGTAGACCGCTGGTGGAACCCCGCGGTGGAGAACCAGGCGACCGATCGGGCGTTCCGCATCGGTCAGCAACGCAACGTCCAGGTGCGCAAGCTGATCTGCCTGGGTACGCTGGAGGAGCGGATTGACGAGTTGATCGAGAGCAAGCGGGCGCTAGCGGAGCAGGTGGTTGGCAGCGGCGAGTCGTGGCTCACTGAGCTGTCCACCGCTGAGCTGCGTGAGCTGCTCTCGCTCCGGAACGAAGCGCTGGTGGGCGAGTGATGCACTGCTGCCCGCTGCGCCAGGAGGACGGCTCCGGGCTGCTCCGGAGCGAGGCGCTGGTGTGCGAGTGAGGCGGGAGGCTGCCGATGCCGCGGAGTGAGCTGGGCGCAACCTGGTGGGCGCAGCGCTGGGTGGGCGCGCTCGAGGCGATCGGCTGGCACACCCGGCTCTCGCGCGGCCGGACGTATGCCCGCACCGGGCGGGTGGTGTCGATCAAGATCACGCCCGGTCTGGTGGCCGCCCGCGTGCGCGGATCGCGCCCCACGCCCTATCGCACGACGATCAAGCTTCAACCGCTGGACGAGGCGGCCTGGATCGCGGTGTTCGACCGCCTCGCCCAGCAGGCAGCCTACGCCGCGCGGCTGCTGGCCAGGGAGATGCCGCGCGATATCAACGAGGTGTTCGAGGCGGAGGGCGTCTCGCTCTTCCCGCGCTCCGGCGCCGAGCTGGTCAGCGAATGCTCCTGTCCTGACTGGGAGAACCCTTGTAAGCACATTGCCGCCGTCCACTACGTGCTCGGCACGCAGCTCGACCACGATCCATTCGTGCTGTTCGAGCTTCGCGGGAAGAGTCGAGAGCGTGTGCTCCAGGCGTTGCGCGAGCGGCGCAGCTTCGCAGCCGCTCCGGAGACCCCGCCCGAGCGGGCTGAGGAGACGGGGGCGCGGGGCGACCCGCCGCTGGAGATGGTCCTGGACCGCTTCTGGCAGGCGGGGCCAGAGCTGGCCGACGTCCGCTTCGAGCTCCGGCCGCCCCGGGTCCCGTATTCGATCCTGAAGCGGCTCGGGCCGGTGGTAGGACCGCCAGATGGTCGCGCCTCCGATCCGGAGCTGGCGGTGCTGTACGAGCGGGTCAGTCGCCGGGCCCTCGGCGCGGCGCTGGAGGGGGCTGAGGGAACGTAGGCTGGGAGGACCAAGGACTCGAAGGTCTCAAGAGACCGGAAGGACTCAAAGGACCGAGACCGCGGGCCGAGACCGGGGTCGGGACCGGGGTCGGGATCGGACCCTGTCCAGAGCGGGGGCCGGGACTGGGGCCGGAGCGGGGGCGAGGGCTGGGACGTGGGCGGTGGGTCAGTTGAGGCGGGCGGCGTCGTGGACGCCGGGCTCGTCAGCGAGCTGGAGCTGGGTGACGTCCAGCCAGAGCGGCGGCGCGTACGCCCCGCCGGGCGGGGCCGCGCGAACGTCGCTGGCGCTCGTCGCCCGCTGACCGACTAGCACGAGCTCCGGTACCAGGGTGGCTAGCTCCGTCAGGTAGTACACCTCGCGCAAGTCGCGGACGACGTTGCCGTGGGAAAGCGCTTCGCGGATACCGGCCAGGCCGTGATACGCGGCGCGGGCGATCCGGAGACCCTTCAGCACCGCCTTGCGCGTCACCCGGGAGACGAGCGCCCGCTGGAGACGCGGGTACTTGTGGCCGAGCAGCAGGCCGCTCATCGTCCGGCCCGCTTCGAGGGCGGCGTGGAGGTAGATGGCGTCCCGGCGGCCGGCGTAGCGACGAATGAGGTTGGCCGCCTCTTTCTCGCGGCCCCAGATGATCGCCCGCGCCAGGGCGTCCGCCTGGCGGTCGCGCTGCACCTGGCGGGCGTCGAGCTGAAAGGCCGGCTGGCCGTTCCCTCTGCGTGTCCGCCGCGGCTCGAGGATCGTTCCGAACGGCCGGTCAGCGTGGCCGAGCAGGATGTGCGCCGCGGTGTGGACGAAGAGATACACCTTCTCGGCGTCCGTGGCGTCCTCGGCGACGACGAGCGACTTCGCCGCGCTTGGGCGGCGCGCCGTCACCAGATAGCCCAGCAGGTCGGACAGCTCCTCCGTGGACACGGTCACCCGGAAATGGTCGTGGAGATAGGCTGTCAGCTCGTCGCTCATCGCGCGGTAGAGCTGTGGCAGGCTGTCCACCACCAGGTGGGGAGCGGTCACCATTCCCGGCTCTCCAGCCAGGACTTGAGGCAGCGCTCCAGAACCTGCTTGAGGTCTGAGCTCTGGCCGAGCTGCCGGGAGAGGACCTCGATCTCAGAGAGCGCAAGCTGGGCAAAGCGGGGCGAGCCCAGAAGGTTTTCCAGCACCACGCGGCCCAGCTCGATCACCTGGTCTGGCGAGCGCACCTCGTCACAGCCATGCAGCATGACGGCCAGCCCGAAGAGGAACGCCTCGTGGGCCGTGTCGAGCACGCGCACACTTTCGACCTTCTCGTTGGCCACGCGGTACAACCAGAGGCCGTCCACGTCCACCTCGCCGTTCGTGACGCGCGAGATGTAGCGCGCCAGCCGGCCGTAGCTCGTCTGCCCGCGCAGGCGCGTCACGGCATCGGCAAATCGCTCCGGGTCGAGCAGTTGCATGGCGTCCATTGTAGTCCGTATCGCCGGAGCGGCAATACACGCGTGAAAGACACGTGCGCGTATCGCGCGCGAAACGCCGGGTGGCGTGCAGGCATGAGCGAACCCGCCGCGTCTTCACGTCTCGCCCGAATCAGAACGACCGGGTGGAGAGCCATGAGCGCCGGTCAGCCTGACGAAGGTGGCAAATCCGGTCGAGCGCGCTACCCCATAGCCGCGGCGGGGCGCGCACCGCGCGCCATCGCCCCTTTGAGTAGTGCTCTCGACCGGGGTGCAGTGCGCACCCTGTCCGAGCTGCGCGTCGGGCATTCCATCCTATCTACGGGCCCATGATGGGTCTGGTGTGGTCAGCGGAGCCGACCGCGTGGAGGGAGAGCTTGACCAGCTCGGCGCCGAGGAGGGGGAGGGGGAGCAGGAGGGCGGTAATGAGCCAGGCGGCGGGGTCGAGGGGGTGAGTCTGGGCGACGAGGCGGCCAGGCGGGGTATAGAGCATCAGCAGGAGGAGTGCGAGGGCGGAGAAGACCGCCAGCAGGAGGGTTGGATTCGAGGCCGGAGGGAGCCGGAGGCTGCTGGCGAGGGTGGAACGCTGGGCCCAGGCGATGCCGAGGTGGGCCAGGACGAGGGTCACGAAGGCCGCGCTCTGAGCGGCGGCGAGGTCGTCCGGCCGGCGCGCGAGGGCGGACGTGAAGGCGACGAGGGTTGCGAGCGCGAGGAGCAGGCTCGGTACGACGATCAGGGGGACCGTCCAGCGGGGCAGGAACGACTCGCCGGCAGCGCGGGGCGGCGCGGCCATGACGTCACGCTCACGAGGCTCACGCCCCAGGCCGATGGCCGGCAGGGCGTCGGTGAAGAGGTTGATCCAGAGGATCTGGATCGGCAGGAGGGGGAGAGGGAGGCCGAGGAGCATCGCGGCGAAGAGGACCATGATCTCGCCCAGGTTGCCTGAGAGCAGGTAGAGCACCGTCTTGCGCAGGTTGGCGTAGATGGTGCGGCCCTCTTCGACCGCGGAGGCGATCGTGGCGAAGTTGTCGTCGGCCAGGACCATGTCCGCTGCCTCCTTGGCGACGGCGGTGCCGCGGATGCCCATGGCGATGCCGATGTCCGCCAGGCGCAGGGATGGGGCGTCGTTGGCGCCATCGCCGGTCATCGCCACGACATCGCCCTTGCGCTGGAACGCCGCGACGATCCGCATCTTCTGGCGCGGCGCGACGCGGGCAAAGATGGCGGTGGTCGCAACCGCGCGGCCGAGCGCCCCGTCGTCCAGGGTTTCGAGGTCGGCACCAGTGAGGGTCGCACCGTCGGCGATAGCGAGCTGCCGGGCGATGGCGCCGGCCGTGGCTGGGTGGTCCCCGGTGATCATCACGACGCGAATGCCGGCCCGACGGCAGGCGGCCAGCGCCGCGTGGACCTCCGGTCTCGGTGGGTCGAGCAGCCCGACGATGCCCAGCAGCGTCAGGTGCCGGTCCGCGAGCGCCGCCAGCTCGAGGCTCGCGGTGGTCGAGCCATCCCGAGGCAGGGGTTCACGATCGACGGTACGTTCCGCGATGGCGAGCAGGCGAAGGCCGTCGACGGCTAGCTCCTCCGCCTGTGCGAGCAGGCGGACCCGCTCTTCGGCGTCCAGACGACGCGGGCCCTGCTCGTCCAGGACCTGGTCGCAGGACGCCAGGACCCGGTCCGGCGCGCCTTTGACGTAGACCACACCGCCATCGCCCTGCCGGTGGAGGGTGGCCATGCGCTTGCGCTCCGAGCTGAACGGCAGCTCGCCGAGGCGAGGGCGGGCCGCCACCTCGCGGGCCCGGTCGACACCCAGGTCGGCGGCGAGCCAGAGGAGGGCGCGCTCCGTCGGATCGCCGATGGGCGCTGGCTCCAGTGCGGCGTTGTTGGCGAGGATAGCGGCCCGCGCGAGGCGCTCTAGCCCTGGAGGGTCTCCACCGGCCCGCCAGCCAGCCGCTGGAGGTTCAGCAGGGTCGATCCGGCGCACGCGCCCATGGAGCAGAATGGCGACGACGCGCATCTCGCCGCGAGTGAGGGTGCCGGTCTTGTCGCTGCAGACCGTGGTCGTCGCGCCGAGCGCTTCGACCGCTGACAGGCGACGGACGATGGCGCGGCGCGTGGCCATGCGCTGGACGCCGATCGCCAGGGTGATGGTGACGACGGCTGGAAGACCCTCCGGGACGGCGGCCACCGCGAGGGTGAGGCCGACGAGGAACATCTCCTGGAGCGGCTGGCCGCGGAGGAGTCCGAGGGCGAAGACCGCCGCCGAAGCGGCGAGGGCCAGCGCTGAGAGCACCTTGCCGAGCCAGGCGACCTGGCGCGCGAGGGGCGTCGGCTGGGGCTTCGCGGCGCTGGCGGCGTCTGCGAGGCCGCCCAGTTCGCTGCGCTGACCAGTGGCCGTGACGACGAGCCGTCCGTGGCCGTAGGTGATGGCGCTGCCGGCAAAGAGCATGTTCGCGCGGCTCGGCAGGGAAGCGTTATCCGGCAGCAGCGCTTCGGCGTCCTTGTCCACGGGCGCCGACTCGCCCGTCAGGGCGCTCTCGTCCACCTGAAGGGCGACCGCGTCGAGCAGGCGACCGTCAGCGGGCACCAGGTCGCCAGCGCGGACGAGCGTCACATCGCCCGGCACGAGGTCGGCGGCGGGAACGTCGCGGGCCTCGCCGTCGCGCAGGACGCGGGCATGCGGCGCGGTCATCGCCAGCAGAGCGGTCAGGGCGCGCTCAGCCCGCGCCTCCTGCGCGGCGCCGATGATCGCGTTGATGACGACGACCAGGAGGATCACACCCCCGTCCAGCAGGTCGCCAATCGCAAAGGAGGCCGCGGCGGCGACGAGCAGAATGACGATCAGCAGGCTCTGGCTCTGGCGTAGCAGGAGGCGCCAGAAGGAGGGGCGGGCAGCAACGCGCAGGGCGTTCGGGCCGACCTGGCGCAGCCGTCGCCCCGCTTCCGCCGTCGAGAGCCCTTCCGCTGAGCGGACGCTAAGAGAGGCCAGGACGGCGGTGGCGGGTGCGGCGTGCGGCCGATCCGGCGTGGTACCCATGCGGCAATCATCGCCCGAAACGGTTGCGCTGATCATGGCGCGGAGCCGGCTCCGGCCCACCGGGCAGGCCCACCACTCGACGGACCGCCCCGTATGAGAGGGTCGGAGGCTCTTCCCGCCAGGCGAAGTCCAGCTCTCCTGGAGGAGCGAGTCTCAGCCGCGGGTGCGACCGACTTCTGTTGAAGCCGACCGCGAGGTTTCGAGACGGCCCCTCGAGGGGTAGGGGCAGGTCCCCGTGCCTGCCCTGGCGATCGC
>JADZDV010000099.1 GCA_020850915.1 Chloroflexota bacterium
ACGGTCGCGTTCCCGCCGCCCTCGAAGGCGATGACCGCGCCCTCCGCGCCGATCAGCTTCGCGAGCTTGGCGCTGAACTGGGCTCCGCGCTCCTTCAGAGTGTGGTTGTCCCGGTGGCCGCGGTTGACAACCATGCCCACGAAGTTCAGGTCCACCCCGTGTCGGCGGTACATCTCCATCATGACAGGCTTGTTCGCGTGGAGGTACGTGGCGACCTTCTGCGAGTTCTTGTAGTTGCCCGTCACGATGGCGCCGTCGATCAGCTCGTTCGGGTGGACCAGCGTTGGCAAGGTGTCACCCAGCTCCGCGCCGTAGAGGAAGGTTCGCGTCATGAGGGTCTGGCTCATGATCTGGTCGATGTAGGCGACCTTCGGGAGATCAGGCGAGACCGGGCCCAGCTCGTAGGACTGGCGACGAGCCGGGGCCCGGCCCAGGGTCGTCCTGGCCAGGTGCTCGGCGATGCGGAGGGTCGCTCGCCGCACGGCATCGTCGAGCTGCGCGTTGCTCGCGCCGGGCCAGGGCCGGAAGCGGAGGACGAGATTGATGGCATTCGCCGCCTGGGCATACGGCTGGCCCGGCCCGGTCATGTCGATGATGCCCTCACGGAAGGCGAGGCCGCCCGGCATCTCGTCGGGAAACTCGGTCGTGCTGACAACCAGGAACCCGGTGAGCTTGTTTGTTATGCCGGAGCCAACGGTGACGGGCGGGCCCAGGAAGCCCGGGTAGACCGTGCCCTGGCCCGCGACCTTGGTCATTGCCTCGACGGCGTCCAGGACGTGGACGATCCTGACCGCCTCCCCCGGCCTCGCGACACCGGCATCGAGTCCAGCGATGGCCTCCTCCCGCGCGGCAATCGCCTCGAGGTCTTCGAGGCTGACGGTCAGGCGCCCTCCGTCAAGGTGGGTCTCCTGGCCAAGCTCGACGTCCGAGATGGGGAACTCGCCGACGATCAGCTTCATCGCCTCGCTCCAGCCGTTCTCGAATCCCACCAGGCGGTCGGCAGCGCGCTCATGCCTGTCCTCCCGACCGTGTTCGCTGGAGCGCCTGTTCAAACGGCTCGCCGTCTTCGAAGGCGAGCACGCCAAGCTTCTCGTCCAGCAGGTCGCCGGGAATGGCGGCTCGAACCGTCGGTTCTAGGATGTGATACACGGGAAGCCCCAACGGGACTCCGGCCAGTGGACCGGCGTAACTGGGATCGCCGACGGTCATCGTCTCCGCGAGCAGCTCAAGGCTCTCGGTCTCGAGCGCGCCGAGCACCACTACGAGGTTCTCAGCGCCCTGCTCGTCAACGATGCGTTTGACGGCTTCCTGGTTCTCCAGGTCCATGGCTCCGGCGGCCGTTCAAACAAAGCACTCCGTCGCTTCGAAAACCACCTCCGCGCCGGCCGCTCGGACGCAGTCGGCGATCAACGGGCCGGGCACGCCGTCCCGCTCCCCGATCGCGATGACTCGCTTTCCTTCTAGCATGTGACCTCCGTCTCGAACGTGGTAGATAGGTGGGTACCGCCGGACTAGCTGGGTCGCTCCAGCAGCACCGAAAGGCCATCCCACAGTTGCGTCATCCGCCCGAGGAACAGGCTGCCCTTGGCAACCACTAGCGTTCGCTGGAGCGCACCGCGAGCCATCGCCTGCGCGGCGTGTCCGATGTACGGCACTCCGGCCGGAATGTGGCCCTGGGTCGGCGCGAAGCCGGGCAGGCCTCGCTCTCGAATGAACGCGTCGATCTGATCGCGGCTGATCTCACGTCTCAGCGCCGCGATGCCCGCGATGAGACGGTAGTTCTTGCTCGGAACGTCCCCGCTGCCCGCCGGGACGGTGACTTCCGGGTTATGCAGCTCGCCGGCGAACCGGTCCACGTCCTGGAGCTTCAACCCATGGCGACTGAGCGGCTCGACGACGAGCGACTCCATGATCGCCTGGGGTGTGCTGCCGGCCGAGACCGGATAACGCCCGACGGCGTCGAGGCGAATCCTGGGCGAACGGCCATCATCCGCACCGACCAGGAACGCCATGCAGCCGAGCAGGTCCTCGAGGACCGGCATCTCCTTGCGAAGGTGCGCCTCGGACTTCATGCCGAGCTTTGCCAGCGAGCCGCCGCCCACGACGAGCACCTGAGAGAAGACGCCAGCCTCGACCAGCGCCGCGGCGTGCACCAGCGCGTAGACCGGCGCCGCGCAGAACGCCTTGACATCGCTCCCGGTGGCGTTGCGGTAGCCGCGCATCTCGGCGATCGCCTTGGCCAGATTGCCGCCGCCGCGGTTGTACCGGTCGCCAACCGCGTCCTCCGAGCAGGACAGGACGTACTCGACGCTGTCCGGATCGAGGCCGCTCAGCCGCTCCAGCTCCCGGCAGGCCAGGAACCCGGTCGCTTTTGCTGCCAGGTTCTCTAGCATGATCTCCGGCGCCAGACTGGCGTCGTCTGGATGGTCGCCGCGCACGCTGCCCACCAGCTCGCCGGCATGGAAGAGCGGCAACGCGCCTCGCTCAACGGCCTCACCAATGGCGGTGTTGGAGACACCCTGGAGGGCAGGCAGGCCGACTGTGCTTGACCCGCCGAGCCGATCGAGCCAGCTCTGGCCGAGCTGGACGAGCCTGAACTGGTCCGCGGCCTTCAGGAGCGGGTACAGGGCCTCCTGCGGGAAGATCCGACCGAACTGACCGTCCTCCGACGCCGTCGCGACGGGCGCGCCGTACCAGGGCTGAGGCGTCTCCCAGAGCCGCTCCGGGACCAGATTGCCGATGAAGACCTGATTCGGTGGGTAGGCGACGGCGTCGGAGTACGATCGCAGGCCCGCCTCCAGCCGCTGGGAGAATTCCGGGGACCGCCGACCTTCTCGGAACGGCTTGGAGCCGTAACGGACGAGGTCCGGCGTATGGACCAGACCATATGCGGCTACCTTGATACTTGCCACGTTTGCCCTCGCGATCCTGCTCGCAGACCCGGCTGCTCGGCGGGTTCAGCTACTCGACGCTGCCGGTCTCCTTGATCGCGCCGCGCTTGTAGCCAGTGACCTGTTCAGCGATGCGCAGGCGGGCAACGTCGGCGGTGTACTCCGAGTGGAGAAAGATCAGCGCATCGCGGACGTACTTCTGACCGGGCATTTCCCGCATGATGCCGGCACCACCGAACAGCTCCATCGCCTTAACTGTGACCCGGTGCACGGTCTCGGATGTGAACACCTTGGCGATGGTCTGGAGCGGAAGCTGTGGCAGGTCTCCGGACTCGTAGGCCTCCGGGTGATCGGATGCCCAGGCGGCTTTCCAGATCATCGAGCGGGCCACTTCCAGGTTGATGGCAAGGTCAGCCAGCACCAGCCCGACCGCCTGGTGCTCAATCACCGGTCGGCCACCCTGGACGCGCTGGCGAACGTAGTCCAGCGCCGCCTCGTAGGCGGCCCGGCCAATCCCGAGGTTCATCGCTTGAAAGCGAGGCGCGCCTCGACCGAATGCCGTGCCGTCGCCGGCGCCAAGCGGGCTGCGACCCACTGAGCCCACGAGGTTGCTAGCAGGCACGCGCACGTTGTCGAAGAAGAGCTGGCCGTTGGCGCCGAGGCGACGACCCACCTTGTCGTGCTCTTTGCGGGTGAAGCCACTGCTGTTACCCGGCAGGATGAGCGTGCTCACACCGGCGGCGCCGAGCTTCGTCTGATCGGTCCGTACCTGGACGCAGAGCAGCTTCGCGATCGAGCCGTTCGTGATGTAGTTCTTGACGCCGTTGACAACCCACTCGTCGCCGTCGCGGACAGCCGTCGTCTTGTAGCCGGTGTTCGGGGCAAGCTCGTTGTAGTAGCTCCAGCCCAGGTCCGTGTCGGGCTCGTGGCCGCCGAAGCCCAGGTGGCAGTTGTGGTCATTGACGACCATCGGCAGGAAGCGCTCGACTTGCTCCGGGTTAAACGCCCTGTCGAACCACACATGCGACCAGGTGGACGTCTGGTCGAGCGTGGAGGCGATGCCAACGTCGCCCACTGCCAGCTCCTCGGTGACGATGCAGCAGGTGAGCGCATCGGCGCCGCCGCCGCCTTTCGCGGGCGAGAGCTGGAGCAGGCGCAGACCCAGCTCCGAGGCCTTGCGCAGAACGTCAAACGACACGCGCGCCTCTGGGTCCTCCAGCCGGTCCCGCTCGATCGCCACGGGCTTGATCTCTCGGTCGGCGAAATCCTTTGCGAGCTGACGCATCGCCTGCTGTTCTTCCGTGAGCCGCGGATCGAACATGGTCTCCCCAATCTGTTCCGCGCTGACCTGCCCGGTGACGTGTGTCGCCAAAAGGCGTCTGGCGCCTCAATGCTTGCATGATTGCTGGTCTGCCCAGTGCTGCGAATCGTAGCACCGTGGCTCCAGTGCGTGTTAGCGGCCCCCCTTGCCGACAGCGCTCCGGCGCGGCACTGCGCTGGTGGTGGACCGGCGTCACAAGTCTGTACACTTCCGCGCGAACGGCACCCGAGTCGATCGCGTGGCGTTCGATCACGTGCTTGTGGTGCTGGCGCAACGATGGATCATCGGCTTTCGCTCTCGTTCACCCTGTCGCGCCGTCGGTTCCTGTGGCTCTCCGGACTGGGTGTCACCGGTGCGGCCCTCCGGCCAGACGCGGTCTGGGCAGCCGACCGCTGGCTGCAGAACTTCAAAGAGACTGATCTCTGGTCGTCTGCGAAACCCGACGCGAAGCAGGTCGATAGGGCACCCCAATGGAGCTACTTCAAGCAGCTCGGCGCCCAAACCGGACCGAGGCTCCCCGTAGAGCATCCGAAAACGCGTAAGAAGGTCTACGTTGACGCCGCCGCGATCGGTCCATCAGGCCCCCCACCCCCGGGATGGGTGTTTGGGTCGCCGGCTCCCACATCCGCGCCCGTCGCTTCGCCAGCCAGCCCCGTGGCGCCTGTGGCGCCCGATGCCGCTGCCAGGCCCGCGGGGCCGACGCAGATCGGCAACGGCACGTGGCTGACATTCAACGACGCCGCGATGCTCTGGACGACCGTGTCCGGCGGGCTGCCGCTCGGAACGGTTGACGGCACCAGCTTCTTCCAGGCGCTGGGCGCGCCGAAGGGGAGTCGTCTGGAGGTCAAAGACACGCTGACCGGCGCCGTGGCGTACGTTGACGTGAAGTCCGCGGTGCCGGTGCCCAGGCAGCCCGCGCAGCAGTGGGTGCCTGCCCGCTGGTGGGGCATGGTAGGGGTTGACGACATCAACGTCCGCTCTGAGCCATCTGGCAATAGCGAGCTGCTGGGCACCCTGGAAAAAGGCACACCGGTCTCGGTGAGTGCCTGGGTCTCCGGCCAGGAGGTCTTCCCGGACCAGCCGGGCTGGGCCATGCTGGCGGATGACGTTTACGTGTACGGTCCTCTGCTGCGCAAGGCGTGGATTGACACCCCACCCCCAGTTGGGCCCACACTGGCAGACAAATGGCTTGACGTGAACCTCACGCAGCAGACGGTCACGGCCTACGAAGGTGGCGTCCCAGTGTACATGACCGTGACGTCGTCAGGTCGGCCCGGCTGGGAGACACACGAGGGACTGCACTCAATTCTCTGGCGAAAGGAGAACGAGACCATGGAGAGCTCGTCACTCCTGGGCCAGGACGCCGCCCGCGCCGACTACAAGGTGGAGAACGTCCGTTGGACGCAGTACTTCACCAACGATGGGCAGGCGCTCCACGAGAACTACTGGCGCGACCCGGCCCTGTTCGGCATCCCGTCCAGCCACGGCTGCCTCGGGATGGTGGCTCAGGATGCGCTGTGGTTCTGGCTGTGGGCCGAGCGCGGCACTCAACTCACCGTGCACTACTAGCGCCGCGTCGCGGGGATCGTGCAGGCTCCCTGTGTGGGCCTTTCCGGAGGGTTGAATGGAGTTGCGCCGCGTCGTGTGGGACTGGTCTACCGTCGAGCAGCGGCTGCTCCAGTCCAATCCGGAGCTTGGCTGGCCAATTCGGCGGTCCTGCCGGCCCATAGCGGCCGAGCGCCACCTGGATGGCAAGCTGACACTGGTGCTGGGATGCTGGCTTCGCGCTGACCAGGAGGTCCTGGAGCAGCCTCGGAACGCCGCGCAGCTTGAACGGTCGCTCTCGCAGTACCTCGACGATCCGACCACGCCGGTGCTGCTGCCGTGGCCTGGTGGCCAACTGAACGATCCGGGGTTGGTGGAGCTCGAGGATCTTACGCCGCCAGACATCCTGATCGGGCTGCCACGTGAAGCGCGGCTTGAGGCGGCGGCCTGTGAATCGGCCATCGAGCGATCGGTCTTCGCGCACGCCTGGCGGGCAGGCCTCCGACTGCGCTGTCAGTTTCAGGCGCTCTCGTTCCGCATCGATCTCGCGCAGCCAGCGGCGCGCGTCGGGCTGGAGATTCTCGGCTGGGAAGGCCCGCGTGGAAGAACGGATCGCTGGGAGCGCTTCCAGGAGCTCGGGAGCGAGCGCTGGCGGATCGTCAGCGTGAGCGGGCGGGCGGCGTATGAGAGTCCTGTCGGCTGCGTCGAGGATCTCGTCCGGGCCAGCCGGCGGGTGCGGGCTCGCCCGGAATCCCGTTAGTCCAGGCGCCCGGCGCGCGCAGCCTCGACGAACGCTGCCACGCAGACGGGGTCGAACTGGCTGCCAGCGTGCTGCTCCAGCTCCGCGAGAGCGACGTCGATGGGTAGGGCGAGTCGATAGGGCCGTGTGGTGACCATCGCGTCGAAGGCGTCCGCGACACTGACGACACGCGCCTGGATCGGGATGTTCGCGCCGCTCAGGCCGTCTGGATAGCCGCGGCCGTCGAAGCGCTCGTGATGGTGCAGGACGGTATCGCGAGCCTGGCGAAGGGCCGCCGAGCCGGCGACCAGGGCCGCGCCGATGGTCGGGTGGCGACGCATCTCACGCCACTCCTCATCGTTCAGCGGCGCCGGCTTGCGCAGAATGGCGTCCGGGACGCCGAGCTTGCCCGTGTCGTGCAGGAGCGCGCCAATCTCGAGGTCGTTCAGGGCGAGATTGCCCCAGCCAAGCTCCTCGGCCAGCATACGGGCGTAGCGGGCAACCCGATCGACGTGACCGCCAGTGTAGGGATCGCGCGTTTCGATCGCGCAGGCGAGCGTGCGGACCGTCTGCATGTAGGCGCGCTCGAGGAGCTGATTGCGCCCTCGCTCGGCCTGGAACGCCACCCGAATGTCCGTTGCGTAGGCGATCAACTGGTCCTGCGCGGTCTTCAGCTCGGCCGCGCGGCAATGCCGTTCGGTCTTCATCCGCTCGATCTGATGTGCCATCTCACGGGCCCGAGCTTCGGTCTCGACCAGTCGAGCGGCAAGATCGATCGCCGCCGCGCTCAAACCCTGCTCGTCGAGGAGACTGAAGCCGTCGATGGCTTGCTGCACGCGTCGCGAGGCGCGCGCGCGCCGCCTGGAGGAAGCGCCCGCGGGACTGAAGTCCATGATCGTATGCTTCAACGCTGTTCAAGATACAAAGGTGACGAGCCGCTCTGGCCGTGATCCGTCTGGCGGTACAATGGCCGTGACTAGGAGACGGGAGACGTCATGGCGCAGCGTGTGACGCTTTTCACGCACGGCAGCATGTTTCGGGATGGGGACATCGAGAGGGACTTCGCCGGGGTGGTCGAGCGGTCCGAGACCCGCCTGACGGACGTCAATTCGGCGGAGGCGATCAAGCCGCTGGTGCGGGACGCGACGGTCATTGTCCACCGGAACTGCCCGATCACCAGAGAGGTGATGCTGGCGGCGCCCCGACTGCGCGGCATCGTCCACACCGGAGTCGGCGTCGATCTCATCGACGTGCCGGCCGCGACGGAGCTGGGCATCGTGGTCGCCAACGCGCCAGGCAACAGCGTGGCAGTGGCCGAGGCAACGATGCTGCTGATCCTCGCTCTGAGCAAGCGATTCACCTTCTGGCTGAGGCTTGCGAAAGAGGAGCGCGAGGTTGACATCGGCGAGGTGGGCTTCGAGGTTGACGGCAAGACGCTGGGACTTGTTGGGCTCGGGAGGATCGGTCGCCTGGTAGCGGTGCGGGCCCGGGCGCACGGAATGAACGTGCTTGCATGCGACCCCTACGTCACCAGCTCCGATCTCGCGCAGTTGGTGTCGCTCGAGGAGCTCCTACGGCGGTCGGACCTCGTCTCGCTGCACTCCGTCCTGAACCCGGCGACGCGGGGAATGATCGGTGCCCGCGAGCTGGCGCTGATGAAGCCGTCCGCGTACCTGATCAACACGTCGCGGGGTGGCGTGGTGGACGAGGTGGCGCTGATCGAGGCGCTCCGAGCAGGATCGATTGCCGGAGCGGCACTGGATGTGTTCGAGGTCGAGCCGCCACGGCGCGACAACCCACTTCTGGCGATGGACAACGTCATCTGCACGCCGCATGCATTGCCACGCACTCTGGAGTCGGTCTGGCGGAACCTCAGGATGGTCCACGAGGGCGCCGTCGCGCTGCTCGACGGACGCCTGCCGGAGTACACCGTCAACCGCGACGTCAAGCCGCGGTTCCTGTCGACCTGAGGGGACGCCTGCCCAGCGGCGAGGTCAGGAGGTCAGCGAGTAGGCGGGATTGTTGGGGTGCTCGCGGACCTGGACGTCGAGCTTCGCCGCGGAGCTCGGCGCGCCGATGATCAGGAAGTTGAACTCTGATGGGGCCGACGATCGCACGTTGGGGATCGTGACGACCTGACCGTCGAGCATGCGGCCGCTGCCGTCGCGCAGGACGGTGGTGATGGTCAGGTCGGCATACGGTCGGGGGCCGAGTTCGGCCAGCAGGCCGGCGACCCGAACACCGCGCTCAACTGGCACGTACCCCACATCGATCAAGTGCGGCATGACCAGGCCCGGGAAGGTGCTGGACGGTCGCCACGCGCGCGTGAGCACCTGGATCTCCACGCGGCCGATGTTCCGGGGCCCCGTAATGAGGCCCATTGCCAGCTCATAGGCCTGTTCGGCCGGGCCGAGCACCAGGAGACCGCCGCGTGTGCTGAGGAGCGTACCGTCCGTGCCGAACACGTAGACGACGTACGGGGAGTAGGGCATCCACCAGTCGGTATTCGGATTGCGGACAAGGAAGAGGACTTTGTCCCTGTTTGGCGTCCACTCGATGTGAGAGACCTCGACGTCCATCGGGGGGACGACGGGCAGCGCCACCGGCGTTGGAGGAGCCGACCCCGCGGAGTCACCAGGCTGAGGTTCCTGAGCGCGAACCGGCGCTCCGACCGCACCCGTGCAGAGGGTCGCCAGCAGCAGGGCGAGCCCCAGGTGCGAGACATGCGCGATCGGTGCTCTCAATCGACTGTGCACAGGGTGACTCCGCGGAAAAGCTCAGTAACGCCCCGCATTCTACACTGATCTGGACGCTCAACCGCTGGTCAGCACTCGAGCAGCGTTCTGAGTCTACCCGCCAGCTCCGACAGCCGGAACGGCTTGACAATATAGTCATCGCCGCCCGCCTCCAGGCCAGCGCGGATATCGCTTTCCTGTCCACGGGCGCTCAGGAACGCGATTCGCGGCGTTCTCGAGCCGAGCCGTCCGCGAAGCCGCCGGCAGACCTCGAGACCGTCGAGGTCTGGAAGGGAGACGTCGAGCAGGATGACATCCACGGGCTGGGCGAGCGCCATCTCGATGGCCTGGAGGCCGTTCTCGGCCGAGCGGACGTCGTACCCATCTTTCCTGAGCTTGATGCTCACGAGCTGTCGGATGTCCCGCTCGTCGTCCACGACGAGTACGCGCGCGTTCACTCGGTCAGCTCGCTCCTACCGTCGCCAGTTGTTCCAGGACATGCCGAATGGCCTTGACGAGTCCTTCCAGCGGCTCCGACGCCGCCCGCGGCTCCGCACTGCTCAGCGCGTAGACGTCGTGAAGGGCCCGCGGGTCTCCGGGGGAGAAGACGATCAGTGGTAGCTCACAGGTCGCCGAGTCGGACTTCAGCCGCTCGACCAGCTCGATGCCCTGTGCGCCTGGCATGCTGAGGTCGCCGATGATGCCGTCTGGAGCCCAGTCGTGCGCGAGCTGCACGCCGCGTGACTCGTCCCCGACTGCGAGCGGCTCGTAGCCGGCCCTCCGGAGGGCGATCGTGGCAAGCGCGCGGGTGCTGGCCTCGCCGCAGACGATCAGCACCCGCTGACCGGCCGGCTCACCAATCGCCTGAAGAGCCGCGTCGAGCAGTTGCTGCTCGTTTGCCGGCTTCGCCAGGACGGCGGCCGGCGCGAGGCGCACGCCTTGAACGGGATCGGACTGTATGCTGAGCACGACGATCGGGGTGCTGCTGGAGGCCGGGTGCTCGCGCAGGCGATCGATCGCTTCAAAGCCAGACAGGCGGGGCATCAGAAGGTCCAGGACCACCAGGTCGATGGGATTGGCGCGAACAGCGTCTATGGCTGCGTGGTCCGAAGTCGCGACGAAAACAGCATAGCCGGCCTGCTCGAGAGCGCGCCGAACGAGTGTGGCGGCCGCCGGGTCCTCATCCACAACCAGGATACGCTGCGCCGTACCGCCGGGCTGATCGCCGCCTTGCCCGCTGGCCTGGAACACCACTGGCAGGACCACTGTGAACGTCGAGCCGACGCCCACGCGACTGCTGACCTCGATGTGGCCGCCGTGCATCTCGACCAGGGCTCGGGAGATCGCAAGGCCAAGGCCGGTCCCGTGGACCTTTCGCACCTCGATGTCATCGGCTCGGAAGAAGTTCGTAAAGAGCCGGCGCTGGTTCTCGCTGCTGATGCCGATCCCCTCATCCGCCACTGCGATACGCACCGCGCCCTCCCGCCACTCGGCGGAGAGGCGGATTGGCTTCTCCTCGCCGCTGTACTTGTGTGCATTGCTGAGCAGGTTGACCATGACCTGGACCAGGCGATCGTGGTCGGCGTACAGCCGCGGGAGGAAGGCTGGCAGCTCGAGCTCGAGGCGCTGGTGGCTCGCGGTGAGCTGCGGCTGAATGAGGTTGGCCGCTTCGCGCAGGAGGGCGCCGAGGTCCAGACGGCCCAGCTCCAGAGTCACCCGACCGGCTTCGATCCGCGAGATGTCAAGCAGGTCATTCACCAGGGTGACGAGACGGTCAGTATTCGAACGGACGGTCATGAGATAGCTGGCGATCTCGTCCGAGATCTCCCCCGCGTCGCCGTCCAGGATCAGCTCGGTGAAGCCTCGGATCGAGGTGAGCGGCGTGCGCAGCTCGTGACTGACGAGCGCGATGAACTCGCTCTTCATCTTGTCGATCCGCTGGAGATCTGTCACATCGCGAACGACGTGGACGATGCCCAGGTCGACCCCTTCCGAGGCCGGGACGGGGCTGGAGATAATGCTCAGACTGCGGTCCCCAAGCTGGACGACGCGGGCCTGGCCGATGTCGGGCTCGTCGTACTGGTCGTAGGCGAGCAGTTGAGCG
>JADZDV010000100.1 GCA_020850915.1 Chloroflexota bacterium
CGTATCTGGAACAGCGAGTCCACGGTGAAGGTAGCCGACACACCGTTGAACTTCACGACCGTGATGTTTGAGAAGTAGTTGCCGCTGATCGTGACGGTGATGCCTGGGGCGCCCTGGCTTGGGGAGAGGCCGGCGACTGTGGGCGCATTGGGCGTGACGGTGAAACGTGTGGGCCTCGTGGCGGTGCCGTCTGGCGTCGTCACGGTCACCGGTCCGCTCGTTGCGCCATTCGGCACGGCCGTCGTGATGTTGGACGGGGAATTCAGCGCAAAGAAGGCCGGCGTTCCATTGAACCTCACCTCCGATGCGCCGGTGAAGCCCGAGCCGCTGATGGTGATCGGCGTGCCGATCGGGCCACTGGAAGGACTGACGCTATCTATGACCGGCGCTGCCGCCAGAGCGAGGCGCTCAGGCGCGAACAGGCCGGGAAGCGTGCCGAGCAGCAGAAGTGCTACCGACAGAATGCGTCTTGTGCGCATGTGGGCTTTCGCTGTCCGGGCCGAGCGGCCGCTCTCTCTACCTGCTCGACATCATGTATCAAGTTCGACATGCTATTAATACGCTGTGATGAAAAAACTGTCAAGGCCAGGCGCAACGTCGCGCGGAACAAACTCCTCCGACGTCGACGCATCGGCGTGCTGCGGGGGTTCGTATCACTCCTTCAGGCCGGCGTGATCAGTCTAACGGAACACGTGGCACTTGAAACGATGCTGAAAAACCGAGACACTTGAGGCATGCTGCTCGCTTCGATCATGACACGGCAGGTTGTGACGGTCGCTCCTGAGGAGCCGGTCAGGACAGTCGTTCGCCGCATGGACGAGGGCGGCTTTCGCCATATCCCGGTCGTTCGAGATGGCAGACTCGCGGGCATTGTCTCGGACCGCGATCTGCTAGGGGCCGCGGCCGGGACCGTTGGTCAGGTCATGCGCTTCGACGTGGTAACGGCGGCTGAGGATACGCCGCTCGAGGTTGCGGCCTCCCTGATGGCTGAGCGCAAGATCGGCTGCCTGCCGGTCGTGGACCCGGCGCGCGCCGTCATCGGGATCGTCTCGCAGACAGACCTGTTCCTGGCGCTGGCCAGGATTCTGGGCGGTGGGACGCCGAGCACCCGACTGCAGCTCACCCTCCGCGAGCCGGCGAGCGACCTCGCGACGGTGACTGCGCTGGCACGGGATCGCGACGTTCGCATCGTCACACTCGTGACCGACGCCGCCGATCCACACGCGCTCGATCGTCAACTGGTCGTCCTGCGGGTCGCGACGATTCATCCCGGCCCGTTCGTCACCGCGCTCCAGGCCGCCGGTATCCTCGTCGATCTGCCGACGCCCGGGGGTCCTCATGGTGCCTGAGCGGGGCTGTCAGGCGCGGCTGGTCTTCCGCAAGGAGTACGAGCAGTACGACTTTGGACCAGAGCATCCGCTCCGGCCGGAGCGGATGCGCACCAGCCTGGACCGGATTGAAGCCGCCGGTCTCGGGCCCGAGGCCTCGGAGTGGCTGGAGCCGCCGTCTGCCAGCCTGGCCGAACTGGGTCTGATTCACCACGCTGACTACCTCTCGGCGGTCCAGCGGCTCTCACTGTTCGCCGACGATCCTATGATCCGGACAGAGGCCAACGACTGGGGCCTCGGCCGCGGCGATTGTCCGGCCTTTCTCGGCATGCACGACGTCTCGGCCGCCATCGCGGGCGGGACACTGCATGCCGTGCGCGGAGTACTGGATGGGAGCTTCCAGCACGCCTTCAACCCGGCCGGTGGACTGCACCATGCCATGGCGAATCGGGCGTCTGGCTTCTGCATCTACAACGACCCGGCCGTCGGCATCGCCGACGCCGTGCAGCGCTCGGAAGCGCGCGTGCTGTACCTCGACTTTGATGTCCATCACGGTGATGGCGTGCAGGCCGCCTTCTACGACGAGCCGCGGGTATTGACGCTGTCCTTTCACGAGACTGGGCGCCACCTGTTCCCTGGCACTGGCTCAGTGTACGAGCTGGGCGAGGGGCTTGGCCGTGGTTTCAGCCTCAACCTGCCCGTGCAGCCGTTCACCGAGGACGACTCCTGGCTGGCGGCCGTCGAGGAGCTGGTGCCGCTGGTCGTCGAGCGCATGGGCCCCGACCTGATCGTCTCCCAGCACGGCTGCGACACCCACGCCTGGGATCCGCTGGCGCACCTGCGGCTTTCGACACGCGCGTATTCCGCCCAGACCAGGCTGGTCCATGAGCTGGCCCATCAGGTGGCCGGTGGACGCTGGGTGGCGCTTGGCGGGGGTGGCTATGACTGGGTGCGGGTCGTGCCGAGGAGCTGGTCTATCATCTGGGCCGAGATGAGCGGCCGAGCCCTGCCGGAAAGGATCCCGCGGGAGTGGACCGCGCGCTGGTCGGCCGCGGCTGAGCGGGAACAGTTCTCGCCGATGATCACGACCTTCCTGGACGACGTTGATACCTGGCAGGCGGTGTCGCGCCGCGTGGAGATCGAGCGAGAGAACCGTGACCTCGTTGAGACGGTGCGCGACCTCGCCGCTCCTGCCCTCCTGCGCCAGGCGTTTACCGGCTATCGCGCCGGCGTGCGCCCGCCGGGTGGGAAGCGGCTCATCCAGCAGCTTGGTGGCTCATACCTGGAGTCTCGCGCGGAGGCGGTTGACACCCCGCGGGGACGGGTAGAGCTGCGCGAGTTCTGCCCGCCATCCCTGCTGGAGCGACTCACACCGGATCCCGGCCTCTCGGCGTTCGTCCGTCGGCCGGACTCGGAATACCAGCTGCTGCGCAAGATCGCCGCGAATCCGCGGTGCGCCCTGAACGTGGCACACACCGCCGATGGACTGGTCGTCGGTCAGGTGACGCTCGCGGAAGGGGAGTACTGGTGGGCGGACCTCGACCGCGTGCTGGAGCTGAGCCTGGAGACGAGCCGCGGCTGGCGTCGTCTGGGGCTGGGAGGGCATCTCCTCCGGTTCACGGTGGCGCCGGGCTGGGTTGAGGAAGTCATCCTGGTCGCGGTCGGGCTCGTCTGGCACTGGGACCTCGAGGGGATGGACGGTGAGGCGTGGAGCTACCGCGCGATGCTCCGCCGGATGTTCGAGCGCCATGGCTTCCACGTCATGGCGACCGATGAGCCGAACGTGCGGCTAGGCCAGGAGAACATCTTGCTCGTCCGTGTTGGAGCGCGGACGCCGCCGTCAGCGCGCGCCGCGTTCGAGGAGGCACTCACTACGAGGCCCGCCGCGCGTCGCGCGGCGGGTTGACCGCGCCGACTGCTGGTCCCGAACGGCGCCGGGTCAGATCATGGGCACGGGAGGCGTAGCAGTCGGGCTCTCCGCGGCGACGCCCAGGCTCTCGAGTGTGCCGGCGCGGAAGACCAGCAGCGGCACGTGCGCCCGGTGCAGCGTTCCGGTGGCGACGCTGCCCATGACCACGCGCGATAGCCCAGCCCTGCCATGCGTCGGCATGGCGATGAGGTCCGTGTCAAGCTCTCGTGCCGCCTGCGCGATGGTCGTCGCTGGCGAGCCCACGAGCACTCGCGTCGCGACCGCTCGCCCCTCCGCTCGCAGCGGATCGGCGATCGCTTCCAGGCGCTGGATCGCCTCGCGCTCCTCGGGCACGGAGCTCCGCCAGGTCGCCGGATCGCTGTAGAGGTACGGGTAATCGGCCGAGTCCAGCACGTGCAGCAAGGTGAGCTCGGCCGAGACCTCGTTCGTCAGCTCGGCTACCGCTCGGAGCGCTTTGACCGACAGGTCAGACTCGTCCATCGGCAGGAGAATTCGCAGCGGTCGGTCAGGCGGCCAGCGGTGGTCACACGCTGCCGACACCAGCAGCACGGGCAGCTCGGTGTCGCGGAGCACCTCGTCGGCCACGCTGCCGAACAGGAAGCGCCCCAGCCCGCCGCGCCCATGGGTGGACATGGCCAGGAGCTCCGCGCCGTGGCTGCTGGCGATGTCCGCGATGACCTGTGAGACGCGCTCATGCGCCTGGCTGTAGACGAACGTCTCGACTGAGAGCCCGTCCGCTCGCAGCCTCGCCGCCGCGGCGTCGAGCGGCGCTTGCGCGCCATGGCCATCCTGGTCCGCTCCGAGAGCGCGCATCAGGATGATGCGCCCGTTTGCCAGCTTCGCGAGTCGAGCCGCGTACGGCAAGGCTCGCTCGGAAAGGTCGGAGCCATCCATCGGTACGAAGATCGTGCTAAGCATCGTGCTTCCTCCCGCGGCGTACGCTCCGGTGCTCTGCCCCGTATCGCCGTGCGCACAGACCGACACGCGGTCGACGTCTCGGTTGACCGCTGTAGGCAGTCTGACAGCCGTCGGTTGCGGGATGCGTTGCCGCGCGTTGACAGAAGGTGAACGACCTGCCTGAGCTGCCGGGACTGAGTCTCGCCGTCTGGCCTATCTACGCCTCGGCGGGGCGGGCATGGGGGAGTTCGAGCAAGTCCGCGATCCATTCGTGGACCTTCGTTCCGGCCAGACGGCTGCTGACTTCTGACGGGGTCGCGATCCCATGCTCGTCCACGACGCCGCGCAAGAGGTCGGTCGGCGTCAGGTCGAAGTAACCGTTCCAGGCTTGTAGCTTCGACCGCGCTGCCTCGCCAAGGATCTCGCTGGGCGGCCCGGCGTCCAGCTCCCATCCCCGGACGAGACCCGGCAACGCCTTCTCGGAACCCGCCAGGACGAAGACCGGCACGCCGGCCGCGTGCGCTCCCAGCGCCAGGCCCAGGGTGCCCACCTTGTGGACCAGACCGGCCGGCGCCAGGGTGTCCGCTCCCACCAGCACGAGGTCGCACTCCCGCACCAGCCGTGCTCCCGCCGCGTCGATCGCCAGGCGGGCCCCCAGCCCGGCCTGCGCCAGCCGATGCGCCAGGGCAGTCCCCTCGTTGCCCGGTCGAGACTCGAGGCAGGTGACGGTGAGCGAGGCACCCGCGCGGCGGGCGTCCACCAGGCACCGCTCAACGACAGAGCTGGCCGAGATAGTGATGCAGCTTCTGGCCGACCGGAGGATCGGTGCGACGTGGGCGGCGATCGCCGCGGTGCGGTCCCTCTGCTCGTCGGTGCACTGCGCGGGCAAGTCCGGGAGGAGCCCACGAGCCGTACACTCTGAGCTGAGCGCGTGAGCTGCACGGTTCGCCAACTGAAAGAGCGGCGCGATGGGGGGACGGCACAGGGCCAGCTCCCGCAGCCTTGTGGTCCAGGCGGCCTGGTTTGTTGCGCTCAGATCGCCCAGATTGGCGTAGAGGCGCGACAGGGAGTGAGCCGCCTGGATCTCGAGGCCGCTTGCACCGGTCTGGCGGTCGGCCCGGATCGCCCTGAGCGATGCTCTCCACGTGCCGCCGCTCGTCATGTCTGCAGTGTAGCAGCGCCTCGTTGGAAGCTCGTTCGGCAGCCGGCGGCAACCCAGCGTTGCTGCGAAGCATCGGGGAGCATCATGGATTACATCCAGCGTGTCCTGGTCGAAGCGTTTGTGGATGAGTACCGCGAGGGACGCCTCTCGCGACGGGAGCTGGTCAAGCGCATCGACTGCATCACCGGCACGACGGTGTTCTTCGGTTCAGGTCACGGCCTCGGACAGGTCCGGCACGCGCTCGTGCCAGCGGGTCGCCTGCTCGTAGGCATGGGCGGCGCGCAGCACGCTGGCTTCCTCGAAGGCGGGTCCCACAAGCTGCAACCCGAATGGCAGTCCTGTGGCGGTGAAGCCGGCTGGGACGCTCACGGCCGGCAGGCCGGTCAGGTTGAGAGGGGATGTCGTCCGGCTGAGGATCGAGGAGGATGGGACGGTGACATCCTGGCCGCTCCGACTGTCGCGCAGCGTGACGGCGGCAGCAGCGATCGGGAAGGCCGGGACCACTGTCGTCGGCGTGGCGAGCAGATCGACCTGCTCGAAGACCTGCCTGAAAAGATCCTGGACCAGGCGCCGCACGCGGTTCGACCGCGCCAGGTCTCGGGCTGGGATAAGGTAGAGGGCGTACAACTGGTGTCGCAGCTCCTCGCCGAACTGCTCAGGGTGCGCTCTCAGGTCCGGGTCCAGAGCGGCCAGTCCCTCGGCAGCCATGGCGATGCGCGCCGCCATCATCGCCTCCAGGTCGGGCAGCTCCACCTCGACCAGCCTCGCGCCGAGCTGCTCGAGCAGCAGGATGGCGGCGCGCGTGCCTTGCTCTACTGCCGGGTCCAACAGGTCGAAGAAGTACGAGGTCGGCACGCCCAGTCTCAGGCCCGAGACCCCAGCGTCCAGCGTCTCACGGTACGACGGCACGGGGCGGTCGATGGAGGCGGGGTCGAGCGCATCGTGGCCAGCCATCGCTTCGAGCATGAGCGCCGCGTCGGCAACCGTGCGAGTCATCGGTCCGATATGGTCCGCGGTGATGTTGCGCGCGCCGACGAGGCCTCTCACGCTGACTCGGCCGTGGGTCGGCTTGAGCCCCACAACGCCGCAGAGAGAGCCGGGCATGCGAATCGAACCGGCGTGGTCCGTGCCGATCGCCAGCGGTAGCTGCCGCGCGGCGAGCGCCGCCGCGGAGCCGCCTGACGAACCGCCAGCGACCCGGTCCAGCGCCCAGGGATTGGGCGTCGTCCCGTAGTGGATGTTGATCGTCGTGCTGCCGGCCGCTAGCTCGTGGAGGTTCGTTTTCCCGACGACGATCGCGCCAGCGGCGCGTAGACGACGCACCGACTCAGCGTCCTCGTGTGTCACGTTGTCCGCGAGGAACTTCGCCCCGGCCGTGGTCACCGTTCCGGCCACGGCGATATTGTCCTTCACCGCGAGGGGAAGCCCGTGCAGAGGTCCGCGGTAGCGCCCCGCCCCGATCTCCGCCTCCGCCGCGCGGGCCTCGTCCATCGCCTCGTCGTCACGTCGGGAGATGAAGCAGTTGAGCGCCGCTTCGGTTGCGTCGAGGCGCTGGTGCACGGCCCGGATGACTTCGACCGGCGAGACCTCACGCCGCTGGATTTGAGCAGCGAGCTCAGTGGCGGTCAGATTCAGAATGTCCGTCATCGGCATGTTGGCCACTCCTCCGCGGCGGCGCTGCACCAGGCACGCGACCGGCAGGCCTCAGGCCCGGGTCGGGTCGAACATGACGGCCGGTCTCGTCTCTCGGATGTCGAACCGATCGAGCTGGGCGATCGCCGCGCGGTTCGCCAGGACGATCGGCAGCACTGCCCCGGCCTCAGCCTCGTCGATCTCCACGTCGGCGACGAGGCGCAGCGCCTGCTGCACGAAGGCCGGGGTGATCTCAGCATCGAACATCTCAACGCCCTCCCATGCTCGCGCCTATCGTAGCAGGGAGGTCGCTGGCGGCGCGTGAGCAGACCGCTGGCGGAGCGGCTCGCCAGACAAGGAACCCCGCCAGAGAAGGAGCGCTGGCGGGGTCGTGATCAGTTCAAGTGGCGACAGCGGCGCGCATACGGGAGCTGGCGCCGTGCCCGGTCACAGCTAGCTGACGCCGGCCGGCACTGGGGCTGGCCGCGGCGCGGGGCGCGACCGTGCCCGGCGGAAGTGCAGGCGGACCTGGTGCGCCACGTCCTCCGGCTTGTCATTGCCAGCGCCGCGGATGGCCTGGACGACGATGTGTGGCGCCGGCAGCTCGCCGGTCTCCACTTTGAGCGCTTGAAGGAACGCTTCGCGCGCTTCCTCGTCGACCGGCGCCCCGCGGATCTCGGACAGCGCCGTGCTGATCTCTTCGATGGCGCTGCGTTCGCGCTGGCGCTGCTCGGCGCGGCGGCGCAGAAGGTCCGACCGCCCCGGCTGGGGGGCCGGCGGCCGGAACCCGCCAGGAGCCGGCGGGCGAGGGCTCAGCGGCCGCGGAGCACCCATCGGCCGGACCGGCTCTACCAGGTCTGGCGGTGGCGCGATGCGAGCGGCTTCGCCCCGCTCGGGCCGGTGCTCGCGGCGCTCGCGCGGGGCGCGCGTGTCACGTCCTTCCAGCTCTTCGCGCATCTCGCGCGGGCGGCCAGTGCCCGCCCGCGGGCGCGGGCCACGCTGCTGCCGGCCACGCCGGGCGTCACCACGATCGCCGCCACGTGATCGACTGTTGTCGTCGTCGTAGTCCGCGTAGGCGTTGACTTCCTCCTCTTGCTCAATCGGAAGCTCGCCGGTGACCAGGCCGCGCTCGCGCAGCGTGGCCATCTGCTCCAGCAACGCTTCCTTCAACGATTTCGCCACACTTGCTCCTTCTCTACCTTGTGGTCGCTGCTTCGCCCATGGCGCCCGTACGCCCGGTGCTCCAACCAACCCATCGTACTCGGAACGTCGCCCTCACGTCGCGGGGGACAGCTGCTAGGCTGCCGACCGTCCATCTTCCGTCGTCGTCATACTCGTCTGCGAAGGTTCCTGTTTCGCTCCGGCCGCCGGCTTCCAGATCGATTCCACCACCGCGGCGCCGTCCGATCGAAAGTCAACCCTGAAAAGGCCCGCTGGGGGGGGCGCCTCGCTGCGAAGGCTCGCAACGACGGCGGGTTTGTTCAGGAGAAAGGCTCGCAACGCGGCCAACGGATCGGCATGCCCCACCGCCGCGATAACGCCGCGCGGCATCCGGCGTTCTACCATGCGCAGAAAACGTACCATTCGGGCCTGGATCTGCTCAATCGATTCACCCGCTTCGCCCAGGACCGCCGGATCATACACTCGATCGCCCAGTGCTGTCACGTCAGCATGGGGCCGCCCCTGATACGGGTGCTGGTTCTCGAGCAAGAGCGACGACGTCCGCAGCGCCACGTCTGGATGGCGCGCCAGCAGGATCTGAGCGGTCCGCCTGGCCCGAAGCAGCGGACTCGCGAACACGGCAGTGATCGGTATCTCTGCCAGGACCGCTGCGAGATCGGCGGCCTGCTTTCGGCCGGTTGCGGAGAGATCGACGCCCGGCAGTCGGCCGTAGAGGATGCCCCGGGGGTTGGACGCCTCCGCGTGCCGGGCAAAATAGACGGTAATCAACGTGAGGGAGATCCTCCGAGGACCCGCGACACAATACGCGCCAGTCTACCATAGAAGGCTGTCAGCACCGCAATGTCAGTGTCTAACGACGCGCGTAGCACCTGAAGGCTCAGCCCGGAAAGGTCACGCTGCCGAATGTCACGCTGCCGTGGCCCCGCTCGTCAACCCACTGGCTGTACTTCAGGACCTGCCCGACGGGACCGGGTGCCAGCAGCGCGAGGAGGTAGTAGATCGGCGCCAGGCCGCAGATCCTCCGCGCGTCGCCGTCCTCCATGACCTGCGCATAGAAGCCGTCCGCGTCGCTGGCGCACACGCGCTCGAGCATGGCGCGGTCGCCGGCCTCGACCCGCTCCAGGAACGATTGTGTCACCGGTCCCGGGTCGCCAAATCGCGGTCCGATGTGAGCGAAGTCCGCTCCCGCTATCAGGCAGATGCGCCGACCGTCCCGCGCGATCGCTTCCCGCAGCGCAGACAGCGTCACCGCGATCCGTTCGTTCTTCGCGGGCGGCTCATCCCCATCGAGGAACTGGTGCAACGAGCCGCATAGCAGGGAGACGACCCCCGGCCTCTTGCTGGCGCCGACGCGCCCCAGATAGCGCAGGTAGACAGCCTGAAACTCCAGCGCGTGCTCCCCGCGGTGGCTCAGCTCGTCCGCGTACAGGTCGCCGTCGTAGCAGGCATCCAACGTGCTGAGAAAGTCCCAGTCCGCCGGCGCCGGTCCCAGTGGCGTGGCGTACGGCTTGCGCGTCGCTGCCAGCGCCGTAGCCATCTCCGTGTGGCAGGTTCCGAGCAGGACGTACAACTCGGGGTCCTCGCTCTCAGCGAGCGCCTTGTAGCCCCAGGCGTAGGTCGGGCCGCCTCGATGAATGTCGACGTGCGGCGCAATGAGAGCGCGCAATGGTGGGGCCGCTGGTCCAGCGGGGGCCGAGCCGGGGCCTTCCGGATGCAGAAAGAACGCGTCGAGATAGGGGACCAGTTCTTCCCGTGTGCCGGGATAGGCGCCCCCCGCGTGGACCGCGGCCCGCTCGCTGGAG